>DMOO01000242.1 GCA_003456855.1 Sphaerochaeta sp. | reverse complement strand
GGATGGTCACGTCCAGAGCGGTTGTAGGCTCATCGCAGATCAGGATGTCCGGGTCGGCTGTAAGAGCGATTGCAATGACGATTCTCTGTCTCATTCCACCGGAGAACTCGAATGGATACTGTCTGAATCTGACTCTTGGGTTGTCGATTCCGACGCTCTCCATCAACTTGATGGCCTTCTCCTTTGCAACTGCCTTTGTGAGCTTTGCAACTGATGCCTGTGCGTTCTCCTTCAGGTAATCGATGATGTCAAGTGTCCTCTTGCTGAAGTCAACGCTCCTGTTTGACTGGACCTGGGCCTCAAAGTGCTCCGCTACCTCAAGGATCAGGGCTCTGATGTCCTCTCTGGCAGCCTGGACATCAATGTAGGAAGCAGGAATGACCTCCCACTCAGGGACCTTGCCCCTCTTTTTGATGTTCTCGTGCTTTCTGGTCTCCTTGCTGAAGCGTCTCTCTTCCTTGTCGTTTCTCTTTGCACCCTCGAAGTAGCGCTCGCAGGCAGTATCAAGGGAGGTTCCGAAGGTGTGGGTCAGGCTGTCCTTCACCAGCTCAAGCGGATCCAGGCAGGTCAGGACGGCTTCCTTCATCTCCTTCAGATCACCCTTGACTGTGTTGAGCTCAACGTCCTTCTCGAAGAACTGTGCCTTGCCTCTGAGCATTGCGGCGACCTTCACGCGGTTCTCGTCGGTCTGCTTTGAGGAAAGCTCGACACCCTTCTGGGCCTTTGCGATGAAGGCATCCATGAAACCGGACTCGGTGTGCTTGTGGGTGAACTCATTCAGGGCCTTGACCTCCATCTTAGGGATCTCAGGCTTGACGAAGGTCAGGTAGTAGCCAAGTGTGAAGGTGTTCGGGACCTCGAAGGCCAGTGCCTGGCTCTCGATGTCTATGATCTTGGCAAGTCTTGAATCGGCTTCCTTCTTGTCATCGGTGACAAGCTTTGTCAGGTTCTCAAGAAGAGGCTCAAGCTCACTCTTCCTGTCACGGACAACGAAGTAGCTGCAGGAGCCCTTTGCCGCCTTTACAAGCTCGGCGGTGTCCTGTTTCAGGTTCTTAGTGACATTATTCTTGAGCATCAGGCGGATATGGGTTGCCAAAGGCACTGTCTCGGTGGCGTTCTGATAGGCGTCTGAATACTCCTTCTGGAGCTCTCCGTGCTTGAACTCGAACTTCTTGAACTTGCCAAGAAGCTCAGCCTCGTTCTCGATGCCGGCAGCCTTCATCTTCTCGCCCAGGATCTTGAAGGTCCTGTCCATGCTCCTCCTGCTTTCCTTGCGGCTGGCCTTGTCCTTCAGAAGCATTGCCTCTGTGAGCTGGGCACCTACACGCATGATCGGGTTCAGGCTTGAGAGAGGATCCTGGAAGACCATGGCGATCTTGTCACCGCGGATCTTGTGGAAGTCCTCCTCGGAGATCTTAAGAAGGTCCTTGCCGTCGTAGAAGATCTTTCCACCTTCAACCATTGCGTTCTGGGCAAGGATTCCCATGAGGGCGCGGCTTGTGACGCTCTTGCCGGAGCCTGACTCACCGACTATGGCAAGGGTCTCGCCCTTGTACAAATCAAAGCTGATACCTCTGACGGCCTGGACCTTTCCGTTGGTCGTCTTGAACGAGATTCTCAGGTCCTTTACTTCAATCTTCTTCTCCATCACTGCACCTCCTTACTCATCTGATCCGCGGAGAGCCGGGTTGAAGGCGTCTCTGAGTCCGTTACCGAAGAGGTTGAATGAGATCTCAAGCAGTGAGATGAACACTGCTGGGAACATGAGGATGTGCGGGAACGTTGCCAGGTAGGCCTGTCCGTTGGAGAGCATGGTTCCGATTGATGTCAGACCGGAGGTCTCCAGGTTGACGATGCCCAGGTAGGTGAGCATCGACTCGCTGAAGATGACTCCAGGGATGATCAGGATCGTTCCTGTGATGATCGTTCCAAGTGAGTTCGGAAGGACATGTCTGAAGATCAGTCTCGAGTCGGATGCACCAAGTGTTCTGGCGGCAAGGACGTACTCTGAGTTCTTGAATCTGTAGAACTGGGTTCTGACTCTGCTTGCGATTCCGATCCAGCCTGTGAACACGAAGGCGAACAGCAAGGCCGGAACAGCTCCGACTCTGTTTGCAAGGTGCAGCTGGAACAGGGTTGCAACGACGATGAACGGAACAGATGCCAGGATATCGGAGATTCTCTCCATTATCAGGTCTATCGCTCCACCGTAATAGCCCTCGACAGCTCCGTAGCAGACTCCGATTATGAAGTTCAGGAAGGATACTGAGATTGCCAGGATGAAGGACAGTCTTGCTCCGATTGCAAGGCAGGCGAAGATGTCCTGTCCATGCTGGTTTGTTCCGAACAGATGCATCGGCTGGAAGCCGTTCTTGTACTCGTAGTAGGCGCTGTACAGGACTCTGACCTTGTAGCCGGTCTGGTTCCTGATTGCGTAGACGTACCAGCTCTTGCCGTCTGAGCCGCCGTCGTCACCAGGGATTCTGAGACTGTCGTAGCGACCGTAGGTCTTGCTTTCCTTGACGATGTAGTTGTTCTCGAAGATCGGGTAGCCGTTCTCATCATGCTGGGCTGCAACTCCTGTTGTCTTCGTTGAGGTGTCAGCCAGCTTGTACCAGAGGTTTGCACCGTTGGAGACACTGAGGTAGTTTGTCAGATAGTTCTGAGGAATCGGGTAGCAGACCTGTATTCCTGTCTCGTTCTGGTAGTTCTTCAGGGCTATATAGTCAGCTTCCGGCAGGTCAACGTAGGCAAAGCCGACCTTCTCGTAGGAGTCGACATAGACATCATAGAAGGTTCCGTTGCTCATGACATCAGGATCCTTTGCCTTCTTGATGGAGGAGCTTCCGTACTCGTAGCCTATTGCTGCCAGGCTGTCATAGCCTCCCTGGGAGACAGTCTGCCATCTGCAGCCGTCCCATCCCAGCCACTGGAAGATGTGGGACTTTGGAAGCAGCATCTTGTAGTAGCCGTCTCTGAAGGTTACATCGTAGTTCGAGAAGAACGGGACGAAGAGCGCGAAGGCAAAGAGGAACAGGATGATTATGGCGGCGGCCATTGAGCTCTTGTTCTTCTTGAACCTGTTGAATGCGTCCTTGAAGTAGCCTACCGGCTTGGTCTCAAGCTTGGTGTCGGTGATCTTCTCCTCGTCATGGGCCAGGGTGAACATGTCACTGGAAATGTGCTTGTAGTTGTTCTCGTTGAAGATTTCCATAGCCTCACCTCTGTCCCATCTTGATTCTCGGGTCGATGAAGCCGTAGCTCAGATCGACGACAAGTCCGGCGACAAGTCCGAGCAACGTGTAGAAGAACGTGTCGGCCATGAAGAAGTTGTAGTCTCTTACGTTGATACTTGTGACGTAGAGGCTTCCAATGCCAGGGATCGAGAAGATGCTCTCGATGATAAGCGATCCGCCCAGGATTCCGACGAACTCACCCAGAATCATAGGAAGGATCGGGACCATGGCGTTGCGCATCGCGTGGCGTGTGATAGCCTGTGTTCTGGTAAGTCCTTTGGTCCTTGCAAGAAGCAGGTAGTCTCCGGTAAGGACCTCGGCAAGCTCGGCACGTGTGAATCTGGTCAGACCTGCAACGGTACCGAAGGCCAGGGACACGACTGCCGGGAACATGGAGACGAACATCTTCCAGCTGAAGAAGGAGGCCACCTCCCTTGAAGCGGAGGTCAGAGGGAACCAACCTGTCTTGAAGCACAGGATGTACTGGACCAGGAAGGCGTAGACGTAGCTCGGAACGGAGTAGAAGACCATGACCATCGTGGAGATGAAGTGGTCCTGCCACTTGTTCTTCTTAAGAGCTGCGTAGACGCCGAGCATCAGGCCCAGCGGTATAGCTATTAATATAGAATAGAGGTTGACGACTATCGAATACGGGATCTTCGAGAACATGATGTCGACGACTTCCTGTCCTACGTACATCTGTTCGCCGAGACCGAAGTCTCCAAACAGAAGCACATGTCGCCAGTACAGGTAGTACTGCGTCAAGATGGGCTTGTTGTAGCCCATCGCCTCGCGTCGCTGGAGGACCAGCTGGACGTCTCTTCCCTGCTCCTTGACCGCAGGAAGCGGGAGGAGCTTGATGAGAACAAAGCACATGGTTGCAATCACGAAGAACGTGAGAATCATGAGCAGTATTCTCTTTATTACGTATTTTAACATTTCAAAACCTCTATAAAATGCCTTTTGACAAAAGTGCTTTCGCCCTGCATCCCCTCTCCTCGGGACGAAGGCACTGTTGCCAAAGACCTTGACAACAGAAAAGACACGGACGCCGCTTGTCCGGCAACGTCCGTGTCTGAGTGTCAGTGAATCAGATTAGTACTTCAAAGCACCGCTTGAGACATAAGCTGCCCATGCTGCATCGTCGTAATTGTATGTGTAATACTGGATTCCGCCGAAGCCGATGAGGTCAATGTATGACTGGACTGCATAGTCACCCTTCTGGGAGACCATGGATGCAACTGATCTGTAGTAGATCGGGGTTGTTGTGAAGAATGCAAGGTATGCATACTCCATCTTTCCATAGAACTCAGCCTTTGTGACAGGATCGTAGTCAGCGAATGCTGCAAGTGTTGTTCCGTCTGCAGCTGAGATGACGCATGAAGGATCTGAGCTGTCTGCCCACAGAGCCCACTTCTGCAGTGAAGCTGTGTAGTCCTTGCCGTCAACATTGATTGTGACCTGGATCTTGCTGGTGTCGAAGCCGTACTCCATCTGGTTTCCGCTTCCGTCTGCTGCATCGCAGTAGCATTCGTAGAGGATTGTGTATGGTGAGTAGGCTGCGCCGCCCCATGTTGTGAAGATGATGTCTGTTCCGCCGCTGTACATTGTATCGTAGTAGTCAGCATCGACTGTCATCTTGAGAGTGACCTTACCCTCGAAGCCTGTTCCGACACATGCGCTCTCGAGAGCACTCTTGAGGAAGTTGAACATCTTGACGTAGATGTCGTCTGAGTTGTAGACGCGGATCTCAAGCTCGACGTTCTCGTCGTTGTAGAGACCAGCTGCCTTGAGCTCGTCATAGGCCTCAGCCATTGTTGCCTGGGCTGCTGTGAGGTCATAACCGGTGACTGCATCATAGGCCTCGTCGAGGCTGTCGAAGTCTCCGCCCTCTCCGTATGTCAGACCATAAAGCTCGACGATTGCCTTCTTGGCACCGTCTGTTGAGCGGTATGAGGCACCTGTGAACGGATCGTAGACGTACATTGTGTTGAGAATTCCATAACCTGGCATACCAGTTGTCAGTGATGCAGCGAATGTGTTGACATCGATGGCAAGGGCGAATGCCTTTCTGAACTTGGCGTTCGTCAGGACTGATGAACCTCTTGAAGCGAGGCTGTCAGCATTGGTGTTGAAGCTCAGCTTTGTTGTGTAGGACTGCGGTGTGTAGCGGACATAGTCGCTTGTTCCGTACTTCTCCATGTCGTCTGCCTGGAGGGAGACACCGTCGATCTCACCAGCCTGGAAGGCCAGAAGAGCTGTTGCATGGTTGGAGATGACCTGGACTGACATTCTGTCTGTCTGGTACTGACCAACGTGCTTGCCGTCCTTGTAACCGTACCAGTTCTCGTTTCTCTCGAGTGTGTACTGCTTGTCCAGCTCGAAGTAGGTGAGCTTGTATGGACCATAGGACATTGTGTTGTCAACGCGTGTGCAGACATCTGTTGAGATGCTTGCAATGTCAGCTGAATCCTTGGAGACCTTGTCGCCGTTGGAGTTGAAGTACTGCTTTGCTGCTTCCCAGTATGGCTCGTAGACAAGGTATGTGCTTGAGAGGTTGAATGGGACGTAGTAGTTAGGATCTGCTGTCGGGTTGATTGTGATGAGAACGATCTCATACTCACCTGTCTTCAGGATACCGACCTCTGACCAGTCAAGTGCTGGATACTCCATCTTGTATGCGAAGTAAGCTGGAAGATCAGCCTCTGTCTCGCCCCAAGCTGGGTTCCCTGTTGTGACAGGAGCATAGAGAGCATAGTTCTCGTCTGTGAGAGGAACAAGTCCATCCTCGTCAGCGAGGGCATAGAGCTGCTCCCATGTATCCATTCCGAAATAAGCATCGCCATAGGCTCCGACATAGTCAGCGAGGGTGTTTCCACCGAGCCATGTTGCAAGTGGGTATGCAACTGCAAGGTACATCGGCTCGCCGTTTGGTCCGTAGTACTGTCCGTCTGCACCAAGGGTGAGGTCTTCCATTTTGTAGTAAGCACCAGTTGCGTTCTCCTGGATTGCAACCTGTCCTGCATAGAAGTAGTTCTTTGCATTGTAGATTGCGAAGTCTCCAGCATAGAGGGAGTCGGCTCTGCGGTTCTTCATGACTGGATCGAGCAGCTCCTTGTAGCTGTAGATGTAGGAATCAGCATTGATTGGAGTTCCGTCTTCCCAGCAAGCGTCCTTGTTGAGAGCGATCTTCCAGGCCTTTGCTGTCTCGCCTTCGCTGATGCCGTACTGTCCGACATAGTCGGCTGTGACATCGACAGGAAGCTCTGCTGCCATCTCGCATGTGACTGCCCAGCCCTCGAGGTCATCGCTGAGAGCGAAGCCGTAGAAGCCTGTTGTGATGTAATCAAGGATGGCGCTGTCATCGTTGGTCTCCCATGTGTGTGTTGACCACTTCATGTTGGAGGTTCCTGCTGTGTAGTCGTTGAAGGTGTAGACTGCTGGGTCTGTGTAGTCCTTTCCTGCAATGCCTGCATAGTAATCATAGGAAACCTCTCCACCTGCGCTTGAACCGAGTGTAGCTGTCATTGAACCGGCGTTGACTGTGTTGTTTGTGTAATCAACGCTGTACTCTGGCTCTGCAACCTTAGCCGGCTCTGCCTGTGCGGCAGGTGCTGTTTCTGTTGCTGCAGGAGTCTCAGTTGTAGCAGTAGACGTTGTGGTTGTCTCAGCTGGTGCTGCTGTTGTGGTGGTTGTTGCTGTAGCAGCAGGAGTTGTGCTTTCAGCCTTCTTTCCACAGGAAACAAATGCAAAGACCAAAACAATCGCAAGAATCATAATGATTGCTTTTTTCATTTCTTTCTCCTTTCTCTCTGAAATCTGAATGGGTGTTTTCAGTTGTAATATGACTTTACATACTAAATTCAATTTTCGCCTTTTTCAATATAAATGGTGAAAATAGATTGAATTTTTTTACCGAAAGTGAGACTGCTGATTGTATTTTTTTACTGTCGGTATAGGTTCTTTTTTACTGCGATATCAAATTTTTGCTGTTTTTTGAGGATTTTCGGCGTTTGATTCCATGTTTTTTCCTGAATTCCAGAAGTTTGGCCCTGCCCTGCTCCGTTACGGGCCTGACCCATCTGCCGGAGAAAAGGTGTGTGAACATGATGATCCAACGCACAATCTCATCGCAGTAGACAACCGGGAAAAGGAAGTACATCGAGAGCTTGAGTTTCAGTCCGACAAAGGTGACGGCGGGGATGACCATGATGTACATGAAGATCAGCTCCAGAAGCGTTCCCGTCACGGCATCGCCTGAGGATCTGTAGGTGTCGTTCATGCACCAGTTGCCCATCCTTATCACGGCTACGATGGTGAATACCGTGATTATGTAGCTTGCAATGTCAAACGATGTCCCAGTCAGGCCCATCATGTGAATAATATTCGCTTTGAATATGTTTATGAGCAATCCAGTGAATGCAATGGTCAACATGCACAGAGGGATGATCCTCTTGGCCTTCTCGTAGGCGTCATCCAGGTTGCCTGCGCCCACCTCCTTGCCTACAAGGACGCTTGAGGCGTTGGAGAAACCGGCGAAGAAGCCGATTATCAGGCCTTCAAGGGTCCTGAAGACGGCCAAAGCCGCTATTGCGCTCTCGCTCTGCCTTCCAAGGACCACATTCACAGTCATGTTGCCTATTCCTATGAACACCTCGTTCATTATGATCGGGAAGCACTTGATGAAGAACTCCTTCACCTTGTCCTTCACCCAGGTGAAGTGGGCCTTGAACCTGAAGATGTAAGGGTACCTTATAGCTATGCTGCCAACCAGGATTATAATGACGTTCACAGCTGCGGCGCAGACGGTGGCCATTGCGGCTCCGCGGACCCCATAGGCCTTGAATCCCAGGTGGCCGTAGATCAGCACCCAGTTCATGAAGATGTTAGTGAAAACGCTTGCTATGGATGCGTAGAGAGGGATTTTCACTTTCTCGGTGGCTCTCAGAAGAGTGCTTGCGCAGATGGAGTAGAGCTGCAGCGGATATGCAAAACCGACTATCCTGAGATACTGCACACCAATGGCCTGGATGTTCTCCTTGTCCGTGTACAGCCTCATTATAAGCTCTGGCTTAACAAGGGCCACGCTGGAGAAGGCTGCGGCAACCGTCATGATGCAGGTCAGCATCAGACCATAGCTTCTGCAGATGCCCTCCTCGTCACTTGCACCCCAGTACTGGGAGATGAAGAGCATTCCTCCTCCGACAAAGCCCCAGTAGCCTGCAACCATCAGGATGGCATACTGGGAGCACAGACCCACGGCACCCACCGAGGTCTCCCCAAGACGGGAGATCATCATGGTGTCGACCATTGAGGCCGTGGAGGTCAGAAGGTTCTGAAGTGCCACAGGGATGGCTATGACGGCAATGTTCCTTAGAAACTGCCGCCAGTTGAACTTGTCGGAGATCATGCTCCAACTTTAGACCTTTTGAGGCGTTATGGATAGAGTTTCGGGTCTGCTTACGGCGTACTGTAGGTGATTGAGACCTTGGCCTTGTAGATACCGGCCTCCAAAGGTCTCTTTCCCTTCCACTCTACGGTGAAGGTTCCCAGAATCAGGTTGGCCTTTGTGACTCCCTCAAGGAACTGGATCTCAACCTTGTTCCCCTTGTTCTCAACATGCTTCACATCTACGTTCTCGTTGTCTCCGTAGAAGTTAGCGATTGTGATGTAAGGTGTTGTCGAGAGAAGAGGGACTGCATTGTGCTCCTTGATGTTGGCCTCATCCATCGATGAACCCTCAAGGAAGCCTGTGTAGTTGTAGTCATAGCGGTGGAAGCCCTCGGCCTTGACCTCTATGTGAAGGTAGGTCTTCTGTCCGCCCCTTGGGATTCTGACCTCCTCTGAGGTCATAAGAACAAAGGTGAACTGACCGTCCTCCATCAGGTTGATTCCGGTAACTGCCGTCGTCTCCTGGTCCGGGGTCATGTAATAGGAAAGCTCCGCCGAGCCTATTCCGATGATGATCGATGGATTGGTGGTCTCAGGTGGTTGGACCACACTTGCAATTGTCACTGATGAGCCAGTCATTGTTTCGGCATAAACTTGCCCTGTCAAAACCAAAACCAGCAGCAGTGATATGAAAAGCAACTTCTTCATGTTAACTCCTGTCACGTCCTTTGCCCTACGCAACCTTTTTCTTTGCCTACGTTTAAAGATACACTTTGTCGATTGATTTGTAAATATAATGGTTATGCATGTAATTAATTAAGAAAAATCGTCTCGAATGGGTTTTTTCATTGTATATTTAATCCATCAACCTCAATCAGAGGAAATGGGAGGTTCCCCAATGAAAAGATGCAGTATCGTCGTCCACAGCGTAAGCGGCAATTGCTTCATTATCGGTTCCTGCCTCAAGGAAGCCCTTGAGAAGAGAAACGTCGACGTGAGATTCTACAGGGTCGAGGACCCGGATCTCCACATCTGGGCCAACAAAGAGGAGACGGCCAACGATTACTACGAAGACATCATGACACTTCCTGTCGTCACACCTGAAAAGCTTATCAAGAGCGACATGATCATCTTCGGTTGCCCGACGGTGTTCGGCAACATGACGGCAGAGATGAAGACCTTTATCGATACAACAGTTGAAATGTGTGAGGACCATGCACTTGCAGACAAGTTCTTCGCATGCTTCACGTCCTGCAGATTCTCACTTTGTGAGGGTTCCAGATGCCTGGATTCACTGATCTACTGGGCACAGGAGAACGGCATGATCCATATCCCGTTCGGCATCCATGCAGAGCTCCCGTCCTGCCACCAACCGGTACAGGGGATCGCACATCTTGAAGGAAGCGAGAGCCTCGTCCGCCCATCGACACAGTTCGGTGAGGAGATCGACCTCTACGCTGACAACCTGGCCTCCTACATCCAGGAATGAACCAGACTGAACATTGAAACGGACTCCATAGCACAGCCTTCTTCGTCAAAGAGGGCTTGTGAGTCCGTTGCGCTTCCACCGTGGTACCTGGCCGCCTGACCATCGTACCCGGCGGCATAGCTGGTGGCCCAGCCGCTGCCTAACCTCTCCCAAACAGCCTTTCTGCTGTTTTGGTCCTCTGCAGGAACACATATCCATGCAGGCTCCCAATAGAAGATCCCCTCGTAGCTTTCCCCGAACGTTTCCATGGCCTTTGAGAGGTCAAGGAACATGACCATCTGCCTCTGGACTGAGGTGTCTTTGACTGTAACGCTCTCAGGATGACCGTCAGTGTCCCTGTCTGTGTACGGATATGAGGTCTCGGCGATCATCACCTGCTTTCCGTAGTTTTCTGTTATTGTTTTGAGGTTGGTTTTGAGGGCTTCCAGACTGCCATGCCAGTAGGGATAGTAGGAGGTTGCAAACACGTCATAGTCCACACAGCCCTTCTCCAGCACCTTTGCAGCCCAGCCGAAGTCAAAGCTGCCGGGGTCTGTGAAATGGACAACGACCTTCGCCTCCGGAACTGCCTCTTTTACTGCTTTTGAGGCGCTTTCCAGGAGCTCGCAGCTGCTTTCAAGGCCACTCTGGCCACAGATTCCATTGTTTATCTCATTGCCTATTTGAACATAATCAATGATTATTCCATTATATTTCAGCTGTTTTAGGCTATCATACGTGTAATTGTAGATTGTCTGGGTCAATTCTTCCTTTGTCTGGCCTTTCCAAGCCTTCGGCAGGGTCTGTCTTGAGGGGTCAGCCCAGAAATCCGAGTAGTGGAAATCGACGAGAAGGCCTATGTTCTGTTCCCTTGCCCTCCTTCCAAGCTCGATTGCATTGTCAAGGTCGCAGTTTCCTCCGCCGTAGCCGTTGCCGTTCTGGTCATAGGGGTCGACCCAGATGCGGACTCTGATGCACTGGACGCCGTTTTCGGCCAGGATTTCAATCAGATCCGCCTCTTTTCCCTCCTTGTCATGGAAGACCACGCCGCTTCTCTCCAGAGACGGAAGGCTGGAGACGTCAGCACCTGTGACAAAGGCGTTTAGAGAGGCCATGGTAAGAATTGACAGAAACAGAATCAGAATTTTTTTCACGATTCAATTATATTACTTGCATGAACAGATGTTAAATATTCTTGTTTGGTGGAGAAACTAATATTACAATATCCATTGGGGGATTATTATGAGGAAAGCCACTTTGTTGCTCTTGTGTGTGGTGTGTCTTTTCATCATCGGATGCACAACCGCACAGGTACAGCAGTCTGCTTCTGCTCCAGAGACGGAGATCCAGGAAGGCTGCAACCTAATAACACTTTATTGGAATGGAAACTCAGACCTCTCCACCTGTGACGTGTGGATGTGGTGGGATGGAAAGGACGGCTCGGGCTATCCTTTCGAACCTTGTGAATATGGAGGCAAATGCTCGGTGAACGTCCCTGAGGACATCGCGGAGGTCGGATTCATTGTCAGAACGGACTGCTCCGACCCTGGACAGAACTTCTGGGGAACCGCGAACAAGGACTGGGCCGAGGACAGAGTCGCAGTGATGACGGACCATGAGACAGTCATTTACCTTAAGGCAGGCCAGTCGGAGCAGTATCGAAGCTCCGATGGAGGAAAGACCCTGGAGCAGATCAGGTTCTTCAACCTTGCCGGAATAATATCGAAGAACCAGATCAGATACTTTCTGGCTCCGGGAACCGATGATGTCATGTCATCTTTGAAGGTCACTGACCAGAACGGACGCGAGATCGCCATCTCAGGTCTCTCCGACGTCTGGCTCAACGGCACAAGCGGCATCATCACCCTTGCAGAGGACCTGGACATAGCCAGCCAGTACAATGTCTACATCGAGGGCTACGGCAGCAAGGCCGCCCTTCCGACGGAGATCTTCGACACCGAGGATTTCATAGCCAACTACACCTACGACGGCGATGACCTTGGAGCCGTCATCATGGGTGACAAGACCCAGTTCAAGGTCTGGGCACCTACAGCCAGTGCAGTGGTCCTGAACCTCTACGAGGCAGGAGACGGCGGTTCGGCCTTCGCCTCCGTTGCAATGGAGAGGCAGGACAAGGGAGTCTGGTGCATCACCTACCCCTGCACAAGCGGAACCTACTACACCTACAGTGTGACGACTGCATCAGGGACCCAGGAGGCGGTTGACCCATACGCCTTCGCGGCAGGAGTCAACGGAGACAGAGGCATGGTCATCAACCTTGACAGCACAGACCCTGAGGGTTTTGACAAGGATTCCTTTGTTTCTTTGGCCTCCTACTCCGATGCTGCAATCTGGGAGGTCCACGTACGTGACTTCTCAAACAAGCTTGCAGCCTCTCAGTACAAGGGCAAGTACCTGGCCTTCACGGAGACAGGGCTTGTGAACTCAAGTGGAATGGCTGTCGGAGTCGACTATCTGAAGCAGCTTGGAATCAGCCATGTGCACCTCCAGCCAGTCTACGACTTTGCGACCGTTGACGAGACAAGGCTCGATGAGCCTCAGTTCAACTGGGGCTATGACCCGAAGAACTACAACGTGCCTGAGGGAAGCTACAGCACGGACCCATACCACGGTGAAGTCAGAGTCAACGAGTTCAAGCAGATGGTCCAGGCTCTTCATAATGAAGGAATCGGTGTTGTCATGGATGTAGTCTACAACCACACCTATGACATCAACAGTAACCTGAGCAAGATAGTCCCTTACTACTATTACCGCTACACAAGCTCAGGAGCCCCATCCAACGGAAGCGGCTGCGGAAACGAGACTGCCAGCGAGAGGGCGATGTACCGCAAGTACATGGTGGACAGCATCGTCCACTGGCTCACAGAGTATCATCTTGACGGCTTCAGATTCGATCTCATGGCAATCCATGACATTGAAACGATGGCCCAGATAGAGGCTGCAGTGCACAAAATCAACCCTTCTGCCCTCATTTACGGCGAAGGATGGACAGGCGGAACAGTCCAGATCGCAGGATCTGAGCAGGCAAGCCAGGCCAACATCGCAAGGATAACGGCGACACCGGGTGCAGCAGGAAGCATCGCGGTCTTCAACGACTCGATCAGAGACGGTCTCAAGGGCTCGGTCTTTGCAATCAACACCCGCGGCTACATCAACGGCTCGCCTAGCGCAGACACTGCAAACAAGATCGCCTTCGGCCTCAGGGGCGGAGTCAAGACAACCGGAACAAACTGGAGCGTCAAGAACTCCATGGTGATCAACTACATGTCATCCCATGACAACCACACACTGTGGGACAAGCTCTCCGGTTCGAACCCGAACGCCACAAAGGAAGAGCTTCTGGCAATGCAGAGACTGGGAGCAACCACAATGATGATCGCAAAGGGAACACCGTTCATGCTTGCAGGAGAGGAGCTTCTCAGGACCAAGGGCGGTGACGGAAACAGCTACAAGTCCTCCGACGAGGTGAACAACATCGACTGGGAGGTTCTGAAGGAAGGAAGCGACGAGGCCCAGATGGCGGCCTTCTACGCCGAGCTGATTGCAATGAGAAGCGAGTATCCCTTCCTGCATGAGGCGGACGTCTCCTACAAGGTCCTGAACGACTTTGTCCTTGAGGTCACCTACAGGATCCACGGGAACATCAAGGCGATCGCCGTGATCAACCCTCAGGTCTCGGAGATCCAGTACACCCTGCAGGGTGGTGACTGGAAGCTGGTTCTCAGGGACAACGAGTTCCTCCACGAGGGCTCCACCGTCTCAGGAACGCAGTCTGTGGCAGGAAAATCGATTTTATTTGTAGACAGATGAAAAATATAGTTTTACAATTGTTCTTTACGGGCGGGAAAGTATAGTAAATATGGTTTTGCGCTCTTTTGGATAAGATAATCATTAAATTGGAGGAAGGAATTATGAGAAAACTTAGCATCATCGCTATCGCTGTTCTCGCAGTCTTGCTTGCTCTTACAAGCTGCGCAACAGGTGGAAATGCTGCTGCAGAAGACGGAGTTATCGTCTCCTGGTACGATGGAACAAAGCTCCTCAAGGAAGAGGTCGTTGCTCCAGGAACAAAGCTCACCTCTTGGGAAGCCGAGAAGGAAGGAGCCACATTCATGGCTTGGTATTCAGAAGCCTCGAAGACAATCCTCTTCGACTTCGACACACCAGTCACAGAGGACACAGACCTCTTTGCAGGCTACAAGGGAGCCTTCGTTGAGGATACAACAACCTGGTGTCTGATCGGATCCGGTGCCGGAACACTCAAAGCCAGCAACTGGAACGAGAGCGCAGAGGTCGAGGAGACCTTCAAGCTCACAAAGACAGACGAGGCAGGAAAGAACGTCTTCGTCATCAAGGATGTCACTCTCTATGAGGGCGACCAGTTCCAGGTCAGAGCCATGGGAACATGGACAGGCCAGCACGGTGTCGGATACCTCGAGGGCTACACAGCACTCGCAGAGGCAGACGGCGACATCGTTGGAGAGGTCCTGGTTGATGGTGAGCGCTGGTTCTATGCAAACGGCGGTTTCGGCGAGTCAGCAACAGGCTGGAACGTCAACGTCGCAAAGGCCGGTGTCTATGACATCTACCTTGAGACAAACCCAGGCTCAGCCGCCTATGACGTCATGAGACTTGTCAGAACAGGCGATGCCCAGGCAATCGAGATCACAAATGACATGTACGTTGTCGGAACAGTCTTTGACTGGGCAGCAACACCGGAAGGCCAGATGGCAACAGATGCAATCAGAGAGGACTTCGCTCTGACAATCAACGTCACAGAGGACAACTACGCTGACTGGACAGCAGACAACGCCGTCTACGGCACAGCCTGTGCAGCAGTCAAGGTCCTGAACGACGTCAACGGAACATGGTACGGAGTCAGCGAGCAGTCAGCTGATGCAACAAGCTGGACACTCACAGCTGCTGGACAGGACAACCTGCTCCTGAAGGCCGGACAGTACAACGTTGCATACAACGCAACTTCAGACACAGCAACAGTCACCCTCTCAGAGAAGGGTCTCTTCCTTGCAGGTGTCATCGATGGTGGCGACCACTGGGATTGCACAGCAGTCAACCATCAGTTCGAGAAGGTTGCAGACGACACATACGTTGTCTACTACACATTCACAGAGGCTGACACAGCTTCCTGGATCAGCGATTCCGGATTCAAGGGCGCTGTCAAGGCAACATACGGCTACAGCGGATGCGGCGCAGACGTCTGGTACGGACGTGAAGGCGACGGCGAGAACCTCATGGTCGACGACTATGGTCTCTATGAGATCGTCCTGCACATCACAGGCGAGAACCAGGGATATCTCACAGCCGAGAAGCTCGAGGGTGACTACCTTGTCGGAACAATCGGCGATGGCGACACCTGGAGAGCAGAGAGCCAGAACAAGTTCTCAGGCAGCACAACCTACACATGGACAGCACAGGATCCAGCTTCCTGGCTCGGTTCTGACATTGCAGCCATCAAGGTCATCAACGTCGATGCAGCCGGAAACGTCACATGGTACGGCGCAGCTGACGGAAACAACGTCATGATCGGTGAGGTCGGAACATACACAATCACACTGGCAGACGGAGTAGTCACAGCAGTCAAGCAGTGATTTTAAAGCTTTCAGGGAGACGCCCGCAGATAATGCGGGCACTCCCCTATTCTCTAAAAGGACGTATGGAAATGAAGAAACTACTTACAATCCTTGTGATTCTGTGCATCGCCTGCACAATGGCATTCGCCGGCGGAGAGGACGAGAAGAGCACAACAACCACAACAACAGCATCTTCAGAGAGAATCACACTCACAGTCTGGGCCTCACAGGAAGACCAGGCCATGATCAAGGAGATGTGCAATGCATATGCAGCAGCCAACCCTGACAAGAACTACAAGTTCCTCTATGGAGTCCAGTCAGAGTCCGATGCAGC
This sequence comes from Sphaerochaeta sp., assembly GCA_003456855.1. Classification (GTDB taxonomy): domain Bacteria; phylum Spirochaetota; class Spirochaetia; order Sphaerochaetales; family Sphaerochaetaceae; genus UBA9732. Next base: position 17,664 of record DMOO01000242.1, on the reverse strand, counting down.
TGACAAGGTCCTGAACGACCCTGAGTCCGGTCCTGATGTATTCGCATTCGCAAGCGACCAGATCAACAAGCTCATCCAGGCCGGTGCACTCGCCAGAGTCGGCGGAAGCATCCTGGAGGACATCAAGGCTGTCAACACAGCAGAGAGCGTCGATGCCGCAACAGTCACAATCGGCGGCGAGGAGCGCGTCTATGCCTACCCGATGACAGGTGACAACACCTACTTCGTGTACTACGACAGCTCAAAGCTCAGCGCAGACGACGTCAAGAGCCTGGACAAGATGCTCGAGGTCGCAGCCGCACAGGGCAAGCAGGTTGCCTACAAGCTGTACGAGGATGGCTGGTACCTCAGCTCATTCTTCTTCGCAGATCCTGAGCTCTACTACAAGGTCACCTACTCCGATGACCTGACAGAGAAGCAGATCGAGATCAACTACGACAGCGCAAAGGGTCTTGAGGTCATGAAGGCCCTGAGGACCTACTTCGCGAACCCTGCCCTCACAGCCAACGTCGATGACTCCAAGATCATCGCCGGCATCCAGAGCGGCACAATCATCGCCGCAGTCTCAGGAACCTGGAACAAGACAGCCATCGAGAACGTCTGGGGAAGCAACATGGCAATCGCAGCCATGCCTACAGCCACAATCGGCGGCAAGGACGTCCTGCTGAACGGTTACTTCGGCTACAAGCTCATCGGTGTCAACGGCTACTCACAGAACAAGGCCGAGGCACACAAGCTGGCCCAGTGGCTCACAAACGAGCAGAACCAGCTTCTCAGATTCCAGACCCGTGGATTCGGACCTACCAACATTGCAGTCAAGGGCTCAGCCGAGGTTGCAAGCGACGCCATCATCAGCGTGGTCCTGAAGGAAGCCGAGTACTTCCGCACACAGAAGGGAGTACCTTCAACCTACTGGACACCAATGGGAAGCCTGACAAAGCAGTTCGTCGACACTCCAGACCCGACAACGGTCACGGACGCCGACCTGCAGGCCCTGCTTGATTCACTCTGCTCGCAGATACGCAAGTAAGGATTCACTTGGAACGGCAGACCTCTGAGTGGTCTGCCGATTTTGTCTAATTCTGCATATGGATACAAAATACTTTTTGATGAATCCGTTCCAGAAGTTCCTCTACAATGCCAAGAAGTCCATCAAGGGCTTCCCAAAGGCGGTTGCAAGGCTGTTCAAGAAGATGGGCCTTGGAATCCTCGGCTTCTTCAAGGGACTCGGAAAGGGATTCGCGAATTACCTCAAGGGATTCGCAAAGGGAAACGCCCTGACAAAGGCCTCCTATGTCATCATGGGGACCGGGCACATGTTCCGCTGCCAGTTCGCAAAGGGTTTGATCTATCTGCTGTGTGAAATAGGCTTCGTCCTGTACATGGTCTTCTTCGGAGGGACATACCTGGGCAAGTTCTTCTACGGCTTCTTCACCAAGGGGACGGTCGGAATCGTCGAGACGGCGGACTACTGGAACGACGATCTGGGCGTCTACGAGAAGGTCGTGGGAGACAACAGCTTCAAGATCATCCTCTATGGAATACTCACCATCTTCATGATCCTCTTCTTCGTGGCCATCTACCTGAACAGCCTGAAGGAGAGCCGTCAGCTTGAGGAGTATGCCAAGGAAGGCAAGAGAGCCCTCTCCTTCCGCAAGGAGGTTGCACAGCTCTTCGACACCAAGTTCCACGTCACACTGCTCTCGCTGCCGATGATAGGACTGTTCGTCTTCACCGTCGTGCCTCTGGTCACGATGATCGTCATAGCCTTCACGAACTATGATGCATCCACAGAGGTCCCGCAGCACCTGTTCAGATGGGTCGGCTTCGAGAACTTCAAGGAGATCTTCGGCAAGAACTCACAGCTCTCGGGAACATTCGGAAGAGTCCTGGGCTGGACACTGATCTGGGCAGTCTTTGCAACGTTCACAAACTACTTCGGTGGAATGATCGTGGCCCTTCTGATCAACAAGAAGGGGATCAGGTTCAAGAAGGTGTTCAGAACCATCTTCGTCATGACAATCGCGGTCCCGCAGTTCGTCTCCCTGATGATCATCTCAAAGATGCTCACAGCAGGAGACAGCATGGAGATGAGCGGAATCATAACCCAGATGCTGTACAAGATGTTCGGTTTCAACTTCAAGTTCGGAATCAGCATCATGCACACCAGGGTGGCGATCATCCTGGTCAACATGTGGATCGGAGTCCCGTACTCAATGCTGATCTGCTCCGGTATCCTGATGAACATCCCTGCAGACCTCTACGAGAGCGCAAGGATCGACGGAGCCGGTCCGGTGACGACCTTCTTCAAGATCACACTCCCCTACATGCTGTTCGTCACAGGTCCATACCTGATCACACAGTTCATAGGCAACATCAACAACTTCAACGTCATCTACCTCCTGTCAGGAGGCGGACCTGGAGATCTTCTCAAGTACACATCCGGAGCCAAGGGAACAGACCTTCTGATCACATGGCTCTACAAGCTGTCACTAGGTTCTGACAGGAACTACAAGCTGGCATCCGTCATCGGTATCCTTGTGTTCATCATCTCAGCGACCTTCTCCTTGCTTGTGTACAACAAATCCTCGGCAGTGACAAAGGAGGATGAATTCCAAGGATGACCAGTTTAGGATTGAAAATCAGAAGAAGGATCTCAAACGGGTTCACCTATGCGATCCTCATTGTACTAAGCATCATCTCCCTGACACCGCTGGTCTACCTTGTTGGCCAGTCCTTCAGGGCCGAGGAAGGCGCTTGGAGCAGCACATTCTTCCCGAAGACCTGGACGTTGGGAAACTACGGCAGGCTGTTCACGGACACACCGTTCATGCAGTGGTTCGGAAACACCTTCCTGGTTGCAACGATCTCCTGCGTGATCACAACGGCCTTCGTGCTCTGCGTGAGCTACGCCTTCAGCAGAATGAAGTTCAAGCTCAGAAAGCCCATGATGAACGTCATGCTGGTCCTGGGAATGTTCCCGGGCTTCATGTCAATGACGGCCGTCTACTTCCTGTTGAAGATCCTGCTGCCTAACAACTTCCAGTCTCTGACCTCGCTCATCATCGTCTACAGCGCCGGTGCAGCCCTCTCCTACTACGTTTCGAAGGGCTTCTTCGACACCGTGCCTAAGTCTCTTGACGAGGCCGCCTTCATAGACGGCGCAACCAGGTCGCAGATCTTCTGGAAGATCACCCTGCCACTCAGCAAGCCTATTGTCATCTACACCATCCTGGTGTCCTTCATTGCACCATGGTGCGACTTCATCTTCGTGTCGTTCATAATGTCCGGTGTCCCGGATGTCGGAATGTACACAGTGTCGCTCGGAATGTACAAATGGCTCGAAAGAGAGCAGATCCAACAGTATTTCACAACCTTCTGCGCCGCAGCCACAGTGGTTGCCATCCCTATCACGGCATTGTTCATCTGGCTTCAGAAGTACTATGTCGAGGGAATCACAGGAGGAGCCGTCAAGGGTTGACGGAAAATGGAGAGTTTTTGATGAAACGAAATCGTCTGTCCGTGTCTTTGGTCCTTGCATTGCTTGCAATGATGTTCGCCCTGGCCTCTTGCGCCACCACCTCCAACGGCTATGTGGAGCCTGTGGATGACGAGTACAGGAACTTCTACGAGATCTTTGTGTGGTCCTTCCTGGACACGGACAACGATGGAATCGGAGACCTGAACGGGGTCACAGAGAAGCTTCCCTACATCAAGGAGAACGGCTTCAACGGCATCTGGCTGATGCCTATAACCGTTGGAACCAGCTACCACAAGTACGATGTCGAGAACTACTACGATGTAGACCCCCAGTTCGGGACCCTCGAGGACATGCGCAACCTTGTGGCCAAGGCCCACGCGTTGGACATTGACATCATCATAGACCTTGTGGTGAACCACAGCTCCAGCGATAACCCCTGGTTCAAGGAGGCCTGCGCATACCTTGTCGAGCACGGGCAGCCCGGCGGCCAGTACGGCGACTACTACAACTTCTCCCAGTCCCAGAAGCAGGGCTACCAGAGAGTCCCCAGCTCGGCCTGGTACTACGAGTGCCAGTTCACAGGCACGATGCCCGACCTGAACCTGGACAGCCAGGCGGTCAGGGACGAGGTCAAGTCGATCATGGAGTTCTGGCTCAATGATGTGGGAGTCGACGGTTTCCGTCTTGACGCCGTTACCAGCTTCTACACCAACAGCACCTCAAAGAGCATAGAGTTCCTGTCCTACCTGAACGACACTGCAAAGGCCATCAAGCCTGACTGCTACATAGTCGGAGAGGCATGGCTGGGCAACAACAAGGCAGTAAGGGAGTACTACGCAAGCGGAATCGACAGCTTCTTCTGCTTCCCTCTTGCAACAGGGACAGGCCTTGTGGCCGATGCCCTGAAGGACATCAGAAGCACTCCTGGCGAGAACCTGGGCAACCTGATGCTGGAACTTGAGGCAACCTACGACACGGGAATCCTGGCACCGTTCCTAAGCAACCACGACACCTCCAGAATCGCCTCCTTCACAGGCAGAAGCCAGACGGACAAGATAAAGATGTCCCAGGGACTTCTCTCACTGATGAGCGGAAGCCTGTTCGTGTACTACGGCGAGGAGATCGGCATGATCAGCACAGCCGACGGTGCCGACACCTACAAGAGAATCGCCATGAAGTGGTCGGACAAGAGCGTCTACGAGGGCTGGTGCTACACCACCCCACAGGGCATAGCGGTGACAAAGGACAACTACTACTATCCTTCCGTGGAGACCCAGGAGCTTGATCCGGACAGCATACTCAACTACTACAAGGCTTCTCTGGCGATAAGAAACGCGAATCCGGAGATCGCACGTGGAGAGCTCGCCGTTCTGGAACAGTACTACGAACAGTCCAAGTACGTCTGCATCATGCAGAGAACCTATGAGGGAGAGACTGTGACGATTGCTGTCAATCTTGACAGGGAATGGGCCCACGACATGAGTCTTGACCTTGGCGAGATCAAGCTCTGCGGACAGCTCTGCGCATCAGACTCAGAGGATACGGTCACCTTCAACGCAAAGACAGGAGATCTTCACCTGCCACCTTACTCAATAGCTGTTCTCAGATAGTCGGCCAGACAAAACTCGAATTCAGATGAGTCTCTCCGTTGTCAATTATGATGTCCTGTCCAGTGCAGGACTGATTGATTGTTGTAAGGAAGTAGCACCACTGGGCTATCTCCTGTGGTTCTGCCCACTTCTTCAGCGGGGTCAAGTCCATTATCCTTCTCCAGAGATCGGGATCATCCATGACAGGCTTGTTCAGATCCGTTCTGACGCCGCCCGGGGAGATGCTGTTGCAGGTTGCACCATATTTGGCAAGACGGATTGCAGCATTTCTCGTGTAGGCAAGAAGCCCTCCCTTGGAGGCGCTGTATGCAGGGAACTCCGCACCTGTGTGTGCAGAGGCCGAGGCAACGATAAGCACGCTCTTTATGGCTCTCTGGAAGGCATACTTCTCAGTCACATTGATGGTTCCCTTCAGATTCACATCAATGTCCCTGTACCCGGAGTCCTCTGACTGCACACCTGCACAGTTTATGAGAATCTCCACCTCCCCTATCTCAGGAAGGCTCTCCTTCTTTGAGATGTCTGCTCTGATGTGGATATAGTTGGGATCTACGATTGAGGTCTCGGCCATGTCCAGACCAACTACCTGATGGCCAGTTCCAAGGAAGAGCTCGGCAGTTGCCTTCCCTATTCCGTTGGACGATCCGGTTATCAGAACCTTCATGCAGCCTCCTTGGCCTTGACCTCCCTGATCTTCTTTGTCATTGGAATGGTGATGAGCGGCACGAAGAACGCCTCTACCACAAGCTCTATGACCGTGCCGGAGAGAACCGACGAGGCGATGTCCTTCCAGGCCATCTCGTAGACGGAGAGACCGATCGGGGCAAAGGCCAGGATCATGAAAAGCGCGTTGTCCACCAACTGACCGATCAGAGTCGACAAGGCGGCTCTCAGGAAGAAGAGGAAACCGTTGTCCCTGCTCTTCTCCTCGAGCCTTCTCTTGATCTTGTAGATGATATGTACGTTGACCAGGTTTCCAACCCAGAAGGCCGTGACGGACGAAAATATGGTCCTTGGCCCGTTGGAGAAGACCTGTGCGAATGCATTGGCCTGGTCTGCATATTCCGGGAGAGTCGGGATGAAGACGATGAGGCGTCCGATCATCATGACCACGAAGAATACGCAGGCTGTTACGGATACGATTCTGAATGAGGTCCTCTCGTCCCAGACCTCAACGACCACGTTGGAGATCAGGAAGACAAGCCAGCTGATGAGAAGACCACCATCGCAGATGATGATAGGGCTTCCGAAGCTGAGACCTTTCATGCAGAAGATGTTCATTGTGACGGCGACAACGCCATAGACAAGTGAAAGACAGATGAGCCAGTCCTGTGAGGACGGCCCCTTTTTGGATTTTTCCATGTTTTCCTCTGCGAGGCCGACGGATCGGCCTCTATAGTTTTGTTTTATATACCGGAGGATGTTCTCAGGAAAGTTGCGAACTCCGGTTTTGCCTAAGTGTTATACCAGTTCAGAGGCTGCTTTGTAAACAGTGTCGATCAGATCCTCGATCTTCTCCACGTCGACGCTGGAGAAGGCTATTCTGACATGGTGGTCATCGTTGCGGATGATTCCGGTCTGGTAGTCGTTCAGAAGCTTCTGCCTCAGGTCCTCTGCTTTGCACTTGCACCAGAAGCTCATGAAGTAGCCGCTGTTGAACGGAAGAGCCTTCAGGAAGTCCTCCCCTACGTGCTTCTTCAGAGTCTCCTTCAGCTTGAAGTATCTCTCGCCGAGCTTTTTGACTCCGACATTCTTGTCTCTGTTGTAGTTCTCGTCGCTCATTCCCTTGATGATGATCTGCTGGCTGGACATTGCACAGTTGGAGAGGGATCCTCTGATGGCTCCCATCGTCTTCTGCATCAGGGCATCGTACTGCTCATCGGTCATTCCCTTGCAGCCGTAGGTTATGAATGCGACTCTGAAGCCCCATACCATGCACTCCTTGGTCGCCGCATCGCACTTGATGGCAAGGATGTTCTCGTCAGCATCGCAGAGCTTTGCGAACAGGCTCTGGTGGAACGGCTCGTCGTCGAAGAAGAGTCCGAAGTAGGCGTCATCTGTGACTATTGCGATCTTCCTGCCCTTTTCAGCCTGTCTCTTCAGCGCTGCGAAAATCTCGTCCGCCTCTGCAGGTGTAGGAGTGTAGCCTGTAGGGTTGTTCGGGAAGTTCAGGATCACCATGACGGGACCTGTTGTGGAGGCGATTGCCTCTTCAAGGCCCTTTGTGTTGAAACCATTGCCTGAGAACAGAGGGAACATCACTTTATTGGCCTCTCTCTGCTCATCCAGGATAAGATTGTAGTTCTCCCAGTACATGTCCGGAAGAACAACGTTTCCACCGATTTCAAGGAAAAGTGAACATACAATGCTCAGGGCGTTTGTCAGTCCGCAGGTCACGATCGGAAGAGAGATGCTCTTGTCCTTGAGAAGAGGATTCTTCTCTAGCATGTCCTCCTTCCAGATCTTCCTGAGTGCAGGAACACCACCCATTGGTGCATAAGGAAAGATCTCCGAAGCCTTCATTGTAGGAGCGAACTGCTCCTTCATGGCCGGAATGTACATTACAGAGCCGTTCTCGAGAGCAACGCCGATTGTGGCATTGTACTTGTTGGCCTTGGCCTTAGCCTCTGCGGACTGGACCAGGATCCCCTTAGGAACATACATCCTTCTTCCATAGTCCGAAAGAAGCTCTGCAGCGCAGGTGCCTTTCAAGATTCCATTGAGATTCTTAGCAAGTTCGTGCATATTTATTCCCCCTGCAATACATTCTACTATGCAGTAGTAGTCCTTTGCAAATGAGTTTGTCAATAATTCATGCGAGAAAACAGAATAAAAATTTAGTAAAACTAGAACAGCAGTCCCTGGTCCAGCGACACAGGCCTTCTGTTGTCCGTGAGCACGCGCTCCATGTACTCCCTGTTCAGATCAAGCTCGTTGACGATCCTTACAAGCATGTCCTCCGAGACCAGATTCTGCTCGTTGAACAGGTACATCAGGGCCTTCTCAGCAATGTAGTCGGGTCTGAGAGAGTTCATGTAGACCTCCTCGTTCGGGTCCCCCTTGTACCTTGCCGCCAGGTTCTTGTACAGCTGGCTGCGCTTCATGTGGTACTTCAGGTTGTCGATCTCGGTCCTCAGAGCCTTGATGTTGCCCTTGTTGGCATCCTCCGCCATCGGCTTCAGGGAGAAGAAGGTGTACTCCTTTCCCGGAAGGAAGTGGTGCTCGTCGCATCTTGAGGCGTAGTTCGGGTTCTCCGAGCCTGTCTTGGTGCTGTCTCCGCCAACGACGATCAGAGGATCGAAGTACAGAGCCGGACACTCCAGACCATCGACGGAATAGTAGCGGTAGGTGTAGAAGGCATCACGCAGGCAGTCATCGTGCTCACAGTATGCGGTGAGAGGAATGACATCGGTGGCGATCTCCAGCATAAGCCTTGCGGTTGAGTTGAAGATGTCACGTCTGAAGTTCAGGATCAGAGTCGGGAAGATGAACATAATCCCCTTCTGGAGACTTGCGTTTCTGACGACGTAGGCCAGCCTTTCGTCAAAGAAGGAGGCCTCGTCTATGATGTAGGTTCCGACTGTGGGGTTGTCCTCAAGGACCTTCTCGAAGTCAAAGGAGTCCCTGATCCTGGCTATGTTGCTGCCACACTGGATGTAGCCGCTTCTGTAGGCCATGGCATCCTCAGGGTAATCGGTGAAGCGGGCCCCGTCTATCTGGCTTCTGATGAAGAAGACGTTGCGTCTGTCCACCTCTCCTGTGCTGGTATTTGCCTTCACCAGGTTGCTCTTCTTCTTTGCGATGTTGGCATCACGCCAGACCTTCGCCGCGAACTCAGTCTTGCCCGAGCCCATAGGTCCTATCAGAAGGACTCTGCGGCCCGGGCGTGTGAAGTCGAAGTGAGAGAAGGTCTGGTGGACCTCAAGGGTCGGGAAACCGAGACTTTTGAGAAAATCCTCGTTTGAGGGCTGGTCGAAGGAAGCCATACTCAGTTAGCTGATGTGACGATGGCGATACCTGCGCTGCAGCCAAGGCGGTTTGCTCCAGCCTCGATCATCTTCTTGGCATCCTCATAGGTTCTGATTCCACCGGCAGCCTTGACGCCGACGTTCGGACCGACCGTCTTTCTCATAAGAGCCACGTCCTCAGCCTTTGCACCGGCTGTCGAGAAGCCTGTTGAGGTCTTGACGAAGTCTGCACCGGCCTTGACTGAAAGCTGGCAGGCTCTGACCTTCTCCTCCTCTGTCAGGAGGCAGGTCTCGATGATGACCTTCAGGTGCTTGTCTCCGCAGGCCTGCTTGACGGCACGGATGTCAGCCTCAACCAGATCGTCCTTGTGGTCCTTCAGCCAACCTACGTTGATGACCATGTCGACCTCTGTTGCACCCTCTTCAACTGCACACTTCGCCTCGAAGGCCTTTGCCTTTGTGCACATTGCTCCAAGCGGGAAGCCTACGACGACACAGACGTTGACGCCTGTTCCCTTGAGCTTCTCAGCACAGAACTTTGTCCAGCAGGTGTTGACGCAGACACTTGCAAAGTGCCACTGCTTTGCCTCTTCGCAGAGCTTTGCGATCTTCTCCTCCTGTGCGTTTGCAGCCAGGACGGTGTGGTCGATGTATGATGCAATGTTGTTCATGGTTGTTCTCCTTGGTGAAAATATCCACCCTTAAGATTAAACCAAAATCACCCGACTAGCAATGCAGGTTTTGAAATGTGCTATACTTTCCGCATGACCACCTACCTAGGCACCTGGCAGACTGCACCCTCCGATGGCTTCTGGACGGACCAGAACCTGAAGGAAAGCGAGAAAACCATCTCTTTTGCGATGAAAAACGGGATTCCCGGCTATGATTGCGCCCAGAGCTATGGCCATGGCCAGGCTGAGCAGACCCTTGGGAAGGTGCTCAGAAGACATCCTGAAACCACATTTCTCGTGGACACGAAGATAATGCCCACGACAAAGGAGCCAGAGGACCTTGTCGCACAAAGTGTGCAGCGCCTGGGCCGAAGCATCGACTGCCTGTACCTGCACTGGCCAAGGACAGGATTCGACAACAGAGCCTTCCTTGAGAAGATCTCAAACCTCAAGGCCAAAGCAATGATAAGAAAGGTCGGTGTCTGCAACCTGCCCCTTGGGGAGCTTGAGAGATTCACAGACCAGGGCTTGCAGATAGACAGACTGCAGAGACCTCTGTCCCTGCTCTGGACCAGAGACTACGCACAGTGTGCGCGGTTCTGCAGGGACCACAGCATTGAGCTTGCTGTCTACAGCCCAAGCGGGATGGGCCTTCTAAGCGGCAGATACCGCAGCGCAGAGGACCTCAAGGATGCCAGAAAGACCCTCTTCTGCTTCAAGGATCAATGCATAGACAAGTACAGGGAGCTTCTGGACCTGATCGGACAGATCGCAAGTGCACACAGTGTGAGCAACACAAAGGTCGCCCTTGCCTGGACCAGAAGACAGAACCCCGACATCCTGATTCTTGGAGCCAGAAACCAGGAGCAGCTTGCAGAGAACCTTGACTGCACACTCACCCTCTCCCAGAAAGAGTTGGATGAACTGACACAGGCCTCAAAGGCTCTGGATCTTGCAGCCAGGGACGAGAGGAACATCTTTTCGTATGACTGGTAAACAGGTATAGTGAAGCTATGAGAGTCCTGAAGGAAGAACGAAAGACAGAGCTCGTGGTGAAGAAGTCCCGCTTCATATCCATTGCACGCATGTGCAGCTCCCCTGCAGACGTCAAGCGCATTGTGGACGAGACCAGGGCCCAGTACCCTGACGCGACCCACGTTGTCCACGCAGCCGTGATGGGCAGCCAGTTCTCCTTCTCAGACGACCATGAACCGAAGAACACTGCAGGCCGTCCGGCCCTGGAGGTTCTGAAGGGCTCGGGGATCACAAACATAATAGTGTTGATAATAAGGTACTTCGGAGGCACCCTTCTGGGCACAGGAGGCCTTGTCAAAGCCTATGGAGACAGTACAAAACTGGTTCTTGATGGCATAGAAACTGAGGAACTTGTTGAAAAAACAAGCTTCTCTATGGTAATAAGCTATGATTTGTACGAAAGAGCCAAATTAATACTGGCTTCTGTGCACGCAGACGGCCTGAACGAGGACTTTGCAACGGAGATAAGCATCTCAGGACAGGTTCCGGTCTCCGAGAAGGACAACCTCTCAGGCCAGATATCCAACCTTTCAAATGGTAGAAGAACCGTTGTATTCGGGGAGTGACCGATTTCATATCGAGGAGGGAAGGAAATCAAGGCCCTGATCCTCCCGAAGTTCGAGATCGGAGAGATTAGAGTCACAAAAAGGCTGCCCCACAAAAAGGCAGCCTTCTCTTTTCCCATGAAGAAAACTTATCAGTTGTACTTGTAGAAGCCCTCTCCTGCAGCCTTTCCAAGCTTGCCCTCGTCTATCATCTTCTTGAGGCAGGCTTCCTGGGCCTTGAAGTTGTAAGGCATCATCATCTTCTTGAGCAGTGGTCCGAAGAGTCCCGGGACCTTCTGGTACTGGAGGACGATGTTGTAGGCTGTCTTCATTCCGACAACGTCGAAGATCTGGAACGGTCCTCTTGGAGCGCCGGTGCCGAGAGTCCAAGCCTTGTCGATGCTCTCTGGGTCGGAGACTCCGTTCACGTAGAGATCAAGTCCGCAGAGAAGGAACGGAACCAGAAGTGAGTTCAGAAGATATCCGTTCTTCTCCTTGTTCACAGGAAGGGCAACCATTCTGATCGCGTTGGCAAAATCAACAAGCTCACCGAAGTACTTCTTGTCAGTCTGAGCCTGTGCCATGACCTCGGCTGTGTTGTTTGTCCATATGTGGTTTGCGAAATGCAGGGACAGATACTTCTCAGGTCTGCCTGTGTACTTTGCGAATGTTGATGGAAGCAGAGTTGAAGAGTTTGTGACGATGACGGTCTTCTCAGGAAGAAGAGGAGCCATCTTCTGATAGAATGCAATCTTCTCCTTTGTATCCTCTGCCATTGACTCGATGACAAGGTCCGCATCCGCAACGGCCTTTGCCAGATCCAGCTCAAGCTTCAGACCCTTGTAGGCCTTCTCTGCCTGTGCAAGGCACTTTGCCTTGTCAAATGTATCCAGATCAGCAATTCCTCTGGCCCAGACAGCAGGGTTCTTGCCCTCTGGGGTGTCCATGATCTCGATGATCTTCTTGTACTCTTCATAGAGATTGTCGATCTTTGGCTGGGCTCTGCCGATCGAAGCTTCGCTTCTGAGCCATATTGTGACATCGAATCCGCAATATGCGGCCTGGTAGGCGATCTGGCTGCCAAGTACACCACCGCCTGCGACTACGACTTTCTTATATCCCATTTTTATCTCCCCAATCACATAAGTGATTTCCTACACCATCAGAGTACAATATTAATATATCATACTCAACATTTATTGCACGTCCGTGGTACAATTAATCTTATGATTAAGGTATCCAGTTTTTCATCTGACATAAACAGAGTGTCCCTCCTCTCCCAGAGAAACAGGGAGTTCTTCTCGGAAATCGAGCTTCATCTTGGAGAGAAGCTCGTGGTTGCCCCTATCGAGGACTACGAGGCGGATCTCAAATTGATCTTCATCTCCTCCGGAGGAAGCGAGGGCAAGTTCCTCGAGGCCTTCAATGACCTCAAGGCTCCCTACTACCTTCTTACCAGCGGTACGGACAACAGCCTTGCGGCATCCATAGAGATTCTGACCTATCTCAACGACCACAACCTTCCAGGAGAGATCCTCCACGGTGGTCCGGACTACATATCCAGCAGGATAAAGGCCCTGATTCAGGGGAAAAACGCAGAAAGAGGACATCGTCACTGCTCTTCAATCACAAAGACGGACATCTCTCTCAATGGAAGATACGGTGTGATCGGTCAGCCTTCCGACTGGCTAATCGCCTCCACCCCTGACTACTCCAAGGTCAAGGAGAGCTTCGGCTCAGAGTTGATCGACATCCCGATGGACGAGCTTCTTGCCGCCTACAGAGAAACAAAGGAAGAAAAGGAGATCAAGGACGATCTGGACTTCGGCTCTTCCAAGAGACTGGTCAAGGCTGTCGAGAGCCTAAAGGACAAGTACAGACTGGACGGTGTCACAATAAGATGCTTTGACCTTCTGGACTCGATCCACACCACAGGCTGCCTCTCCCTAGCTACCCTTAATGCCGATGGAATCATCGGAAGCTGCGAAGGCGACATCATGAGCATGCTCACCATGGCAATCGTCCGCAAGGTCACAGGCCAGTCCTCCTTCCAGGCCAACCCCTCAAGGATTGACCCAAGCGCCAACAGGATGGTCATCGCCCACTGCACCCTGCCTCTGGACATGCCTGAAAGCTACTGCTTCGACACCCACTTCGAGTCCGGCATAGGCGTTGCGATAAAGGGAGAGCTCAAGGAAGGCCCGGTCACCATCCTCAGAATCTCCAGAGACCTTAAGACCTACTGGTGCGCAGAGGGAACAATCATCAGGAACCTCAGCGAGAGAACCCTCTGCAGAACGCAGATAGAGATCCAGTTTGACGACAAGGACAGTGTCGGAGACCTTCTCAAGTGGCCATGCGGCAACCACCACATAGTCTTCTACGGAAGGCACAGAGAGGAGATAAAGGCCTTCCTGGGTGCATGATCCCAAAAAAATTGGGACTGCCAGGCAGTCCCGAAAACCATTGCTCTATAAATCAGCGCTTGATGTCGTAGTTCATGTTCATAAGGTTTCTGATCGTCTGGGCATCGTCCGTGATGTTCGCATCGCCATGGATGGTGTGCTTTATGACCGATGAAGCCAGTCATAGTTCTTCAGAAGACCCTCAACGTCATAGTCCGAGAAATCGAACTCTGTCAGGGCGGAATGCTTGCGGTCATATATGACCTTGCTGGCTCTGATTCCGAATCCGGTCTCAAGGAAGTAGGCCCAAAGTCTGTGAGTAGGTGTCTGCTCCGGTGTTGACATGATCACCGGGCTGCAATGGACATCGCTGGACCCGAGTGATCTGATTGCGCTCTTGCCCAGAGAGTTGTTCGGGACAACAGAGAAAAAGGTCGAATCGATGCCCAAACTTGCTAGAGCGAGTGCAATATTGGCCTCACTACCACCATATGTGGCATCAAATGAATTGGACATTCTGATCTTGTTATAGTTCGGAGGAGTGAGTCTGAGAAGAATCTCACCCATTGTTATGAACCTCTTTCCGCTGGTTACCTCTGCCATTGCCTGCCTCCTTGGTCCCGAAATGACCTCAGTTTAATTAACATTCAAGTTTCAGTCGAAGTAGAAAATATCCTCGAACTTTCTGTCCAGAGCAATGCACAGAATAAGCGCAAGCTTTGCAGTCGGATTGAACTGCCCGGTCTCTATGGAGCTGATGGTGTTTCTGGAGACGCCTACCATCTCCGCGAGCTGCCCCTGCGAGAGACCCTTCTCCGCCCTAATCTCCTTGATCTTGTTTCTTAGAACCAATGAATCGTCCATAGCTCACCTCAACCATTCACGATACCGATGATCCAGGCTGCCAGGAAGCAGACCGCCGCTATTCCATACATTACTGTGATGAACAGCTCGTGCTTCTTTCTGAGTCTTATGTACTTCACAAGGAAGAACGAGAACAGTCCGCTCATCAGGGAGAAGAATATGCCATAGTTTGTAATCCCGAGCACTATACCCTCAACCATGGCAACTACGGCTGCAGCAATAAGGGACACGATCCAGCACACCAGGAAGCCTTTCTTGATGTACTCCTCTTCAACAATGTCCTTTCCCTTGTTCTCTGTTCTGCTCTTTTCCAAAATCTCTTCTTTAGTCATTGTGTTTCTCTCCTTTATGCCAAGTTTTCTTGGCAATCACAATATAACTCTGCCAAGTATACTTGTCAACACAAAAAACGAAAAAAAATATTATTGTTTTTATGTGATTATAATGGGATAATTATGTCATAATAAAACCACACGGAGGCAAAACATGGCACAGATAATTCCAATCAAGGACCTGAAGGACACTTCCACCCTCTCTGCAAAGGTGAACGCCGCCGAAGAACCGATCTTCATCACAAAGAACGGCTATGGTGACATGGTCATAATGAGCATGAAGGTCTATGAGAATCTCTGCAAGAAAAAAGAAGCTCCCCAGAACGAGGAGCCATCCACCGCTTCAGCATTTACTGGCGCTATTATCTGACTCCATCTGCGGACTGAAAATATATGCTCTGAGAACAGCGTTCATCTTCGTCTGGTAACCTTTGCCCATACTCCTGTACGCAGCGAGAACATCGGCATCTATTTTAAGAGTTATCTGCTCTTTCTTTGGCTTATAGTATTTATCTAGAACAGGCTTGAATTCTGACAACTGCTCTGCAGATAGCTTTGGGCTGTCATCATCATAGCTTAATTTCTTTCTTGAAGGTATATACATAAAAGCAACTACCGTAAAGTAGTTATATTTTCATAGTATTGTGTTCAATGTAACTTATGATGCCTGCGGCGTAGGTGTTGGTGTAGGAGTTGGTGTCGGTGTTGAATCATCGTCATCATTGGATGACTTTCCAAGGATGCCCATGTAGGAGGCAACCATTGCAACCTCGTTCAGTGCATTGGTCACCGCCACATCAAGGTCCTCTGTTGTTTCCGCATTGCCGCTGTCCAAGGCATGGACTTGGATGCCATACTCATCCATCGTCTTTATTCCGGCTTCCGCTTTGAACACAAGTTTCTCAGGCATGAGCGCTCCACCCTCGAACCTGCATCTGTGGAAGACGGCACTGCCGTCCTTCATTCTAGAGGCGCACTGACCGAAAAGCCTGCAGATCAAAGGACGAACAGGATAGACCTGACAGTGAAAGGGATTGTCCTTGTCATAGAGCGGGCAATGGTCCGGATTTGGCTGCTGCACCTTGTTGATAAGCTCAATGTCCTTTTTGTCCAGAAGAAGGTATGCAGCTACCAGTTTTGCCTCGACAGGCGTCACGTCAGGCACAAAGTGCTCGCAGCAGCTGCCGCAGCCTCCGGTGCAGTGGATGTTGTATCTCCGGCAGAATTCATCGCTTTCGGACTCGATCCGATTGTAGATTCCAGACAGCTTTCCAATGCTCTCTCCGAGGGAGGAATCCCCGAACATCTCCACAATCTTGTCTCTCTCGCAGTCCATAACGATGGGAGAATAATTATTTGTGCCAGTCCGTGTCAATAAATATCCGTGAAGTTTAAATAAAAATACACACTTGGAATTGCCTCAAATTGCAGGGAAGCACCCCAGGAACCTGAGACTGAACAGTCCCGCCTCTGCAAGTCTCTGGTAGTCATCGTAGTCACAACCGGAGCACTCCAGAACATAGTTGTACTCTCCAAGGACGGTCTTGAGGGGCCTGTCGTGGATTGCAATGAGGGTCATGCCTCTCTTCTCCAGGATGGAAAGCAGGGCAGGAAGATTCTCTGCACTGCCGGATGCTATGAAGGCAAGCCTATCCGAGGCACAGGTTCCGGCAGGTTCCAGGGAAAGAACATAGAAGCGGGTGACGTTGCTGCTGTTGTTCTGGATTGCAGAAGCCAGAATCTCAAGATTGTAGACATCGGCACAGGCTGCCGAGGCTATCGCCGCACAGCTTCCGTCCTGCGTCTCGGAAACCATTCTGGCTCCCTGGGCGGTGCTGGACACCTCCACCACATCTGCCCACGGCAGATTCTCCTCAAGCCACTGCCTGCCCTGGGTTATGCCCTGGATGTGGGAGTAGACCGTCTTTATCTCGCCCAGTCCCGTCCCTGGCAATGCAAGCAGATTCTGGTTTATGGGAAGCTCGATCTCGCCTACGACGGAGACCTCTGTCTGTGCAATCAAAGTGTCCACATAGTCTATGACAGCCCCGCCTATCGTGTTCTCCTGCGGGATGACCGCATAGTCCGTCTCTCCATCTACAAGGGCACGTACCGCATCAGAGACAGTGGCATAGGGGATGTACTCCCCCTGCCTTCCGAAGAACAGCTGGCAGGCCTCCTGGGTATAGGTGCCCTCGGGGCCAAGATAGCTCACCTTTGCATCTGAGTATGAAGGTTCAATGCACTGCTGAAAATCCGCTGCGGTGGCACAGGAGACAAGCAGCACAAGACAAAGCATTATTGGAGGCAGAATTCTTCCCATGGCAGGAATCATAGCCGCAAAAAGTCTGCCCTTCAAGGTATGGCAGGAACGGATTCTATTTATCCACAATCTCAATGCCCATCGCCTTGGTGGCTTTGAGGAATTCCTCATACTCCTCCGGGTGCTCTTTGAAATGGGCCTTCATCCCAGGCCTCGATGATGTGGATGGCTCCGTAGAGGTTCGCGCACGAGGAGAAGAACAGCTCGAGAAAACTCAGCTGCTCCTTGGACAGCCCCGTCTCCGAATATCTTCTTTCAAGTGTTTCTCTGCTTAATGGTTTTGGATACGACATGATAATCGGATTATCGCACATCCAGAGCCAAACGAGAATATCAAATCGGGAAGTATCGTTCTCCCCCAGAGAAGGTTCCGGAAATCTAGTCTTCTGTTTCTATTCTTGTCAGGTAGTTGTAATCTTCAGAGGACGAT
>DMOO01000023.1 GCA_003456855.1 Sphaerochaeta sp. | reverse complement strand
AGCGGTAGATGCTCTGGTCGTCGTCACCGACTGCGCAGATGAAGGTGTCCGGTCCCACAATCTCCTTGAGAAGCAGGAACTGCGCCTTGTTGGAGTCCTGGTACTCGTCCACAAGGATCATCTTGAAGCGCTTGTGCACCTGCTCCTTGACATCGGGGTTTCTTCTAAGGAGGTCTATTGACTTCAGTATCATGTCGGCGAAGTCGACGTTGCCCGTTCTCTGGAGCATGGACTGATACTTGCTGTAGTACTTGCAGAGTCTGTCGTCCAGCGGGTTCGGCTTCTCCATGCGGTCCTTTATGACCGATATCTTGCGGTAGTAGCCAGCGATCTCCTTCTTGTTGTCATCAGGGAAGGCCTGGCAGAGAAGAGCCACGCTGTCATCGTCGTCGTAGATCTTGAAGTTGGCATCAAGGCCTACAAGCTGACCATACTTTCTGAGAAGCCAGACACCGAAGGAGTGGAACGTCCTTATCATGACGCTCTGCCCCTCGTCTCCGACCATGTCTATGACTCTGTCCTGCATCTCCTTGCAGGCCCTGTTCGTGAAGGTCACAGCAAGTATCTGCCACGGCCTGACCCCAAGCTCGGATATGGCATAGGCGATCTTTGTGGTTATCACCCGTGTCTTTCCGGAGCCTGCTCCAGCAAAGACAAGAAGGGAGCCGTCATTGATCATGACAGCCTCGCGCTGCTGAGGGTTCAGTGTCCTAAGATAGTTGTCCATGCTCATATTCTGACAGCCTCCAGATCTATGCCGTTGACCTTTGTTATACCGCACCTGTAGACCTGGCCCGGAACCATGTCACGACCCATGACCACAGTCAGTCCGTCGACCTCCGGAGCCTGTCCCCAGAAGCGTCCGATGGCAAGGTCCTCACCCTCTATGAGCTCCTCTATAAGGACGTCGTACTCCTTTCCGACAAAGCCTTGAAGGATCTCTGACGATATCCTCTCTTGAAGCTTCTGCAGTTTTTTCTGACGTTTATTCGCCTCTTTGGTCAATTGTTTATGTGTCTTCTCATCTGTAAGGCCATAGGCGAAAGTACCCTCCTCACGTGAGTAGACAAAGGAACCCATCCAGTTGAAGCGGTTGCGTTCGACAAAGCTGTAGACGTTCTCGAAGTCCTCTTCCGTCTCACCCGGGAAGCCCAGCATGATGGTGGTCCTGATGACACACTCAGGAAGTGCAGCTCGGATTCTGGAGACTAGACTCGTGTAGACGTCCTGGTCTCCGGCTCTCTTCATGTTCCTGAGAAGATGGGCGCTTGCGTGCTGGATGGGGATGTCGAAGTACGGCAGGATCTTCTTGTTTGCCCTGACCATGTCCAGGAGCTCGAAAGGGAATGCATCCGGATGGATGTAGAGCATCCTGACCTTGAAGTCGCCCTCGATGGCTGTGATGTCCTTGAGAAGGTCCAGGAAGTGGCTCCTTCCGTCCCAGTCCGTTCCATAGGCGGCAAGGTCCTGGGCAATCAGGTTGATCTCCTTTATGCCCCTACCAACCAGCTCTCTGGCCTCGGTGAGGATCTTGTCATATGGCCTTGAGCGAAGTGCGCCTCTGATGATCGGGATTGCGCAGAAGCCGCAGCGATGGTTGCAGCCCTCGGAGATCTTAAGGTATGCGCTTCCAGGGAAGTTGAAGAGTGTTCCTCTCTCGTAGATGTCCGCATCCGGATCAGGATACTCAGGTACCAGCATATCAGTCTTCTTCGGCCTTCTCTTCCTGGCAACTATAGTGTCAACGAACTCGTTGATCTTTGAAAGGTCCCTGTTACCGAAGATTCCGTTGGCCTCCGGAAGCTGCTCTGAAAGCTCATCGCCATAGCGCTGGGCCAGGCAGCCTGAGAGCACGACCTTTGCCTTAGGATGGGCGTTTCTAAGCTCGAAGAAGGTGTTGATCGACTCCTCCCGTGCACTCTCGATGAAGCCGCAGGTGTTCACTATGATGAGATTTGCCTGGTCAACGTCGTCTGTGAGGGTCCAGCCGTCATGGGAGAGACTTGCCGCCATGACCTCGGCGTCCACCTGGTTCTTCGCGCAGCCAAGGTTCTCAATATAGAGATATCTATTCTGAATGATATTCTTATCTGTATTATCCATGCCCTTAAGTCTGTGGTTTCTCGGCCCCTCCGTCAAGTACGTTTTGCCGTTGTTTGAGGTTGCCGATTCGGGATTTTGGGGTTACCATTTATTTGACATGAAACGAACGCTTTACCCGGCCTCCATCTGGGGGCAGGTTGAAATACCGGCTTCCAAGAGCCAGACTATACATGCACTTCTGATCGCGCTTTTCGCCAGAGGTGTAAGCACAATCACAAACCCTCTCATCTGTGCCGACACAGAGGCCTGCATGGACTTCTGCACGAAGCTCGGCGCAAAGCTGACATACAGCGACAGGACACTGGTGATAGACTCGACGAACCTCACGCCAAGGGACGGCATAGAGGTGGACTGCAAGAACAGCGGAACCACCCTGTACTTCGCAACAGCCCTGAGCTGCGCACTCGGCAACGAGATCTCCTTCACGGGTGATGAATCCCTGAAGAGAAGACCTGCAAGGCCTCTTCTCTCAAGCCTCCATGACCTTGGAGCCAATGTTGATCGGGATGCAGACACGGCCCCGTACAGTGTGTGCGGCCCGCTCTTGGGAGGCCACACCAGCATCAGGTGCATGACAGGACAGTACCTTACCGCCCTGCTTCTGGCCTCCCCGCTAGCAAAGCAGACCACAACCATAGATGTCCATCTCCTTCAGGAGAAGACATCGGTCAGAATGACGGAGAAGTGGCTTGAAACACAGGATATAAAGTTCTTCCGCGATGACAACATGAAGCACTACACCATAGGTGGAGGCCAGAGCTACAAGCCTCTTCAGAAGGATATAAACGGAGACTTCTCTCTTGCTGTCTTCTTCCTCTGTGCAGCGGCCATGACGGGAAGCACAATAACAATCACACGTCTGGATCCGAAGAGCTCCCAGGCTGACAGGGACATCCTCCCGATTCTCAAGAGGATGGGCTGCGTCATAAGAAGCGATGGCCACAGCGTCACCCTGACAGGTCCGACCTCAAGGCTCAAGGCAACCGATGTTGATATGAGAGGCATTCAGGACCTCCTGCCTGCACTGGCTGTTACTGCCTGCTTTGCCTCAGGACCAGTTAAGCTAATCAATGTATCCCATTCAGTGGTAAAGGGCACAAAAGAAAGGTCATCCACCATTGCGCAGGCCATCAATTCTCTTGGAGGCCAGGCTCAGGTTCTCAGGGATTCGATTATCATCTACCCTATTCAGGCCTTTAGCGGAGCCGACTGTGTGGACAGCTACGGAGACCCGAGAGTCGCCATGGCGATGGCACTTGCATCACTCAAGTGCACAAAACCTCTGACTATTGAAGGATGTGAGTGTCTGGACTCGACCTTCCCCTCTTTCTTTGATAAGTTCAACAGTGTATCATTAGCCCATTAAGGAGATGACATGTACAAGATAGCATGCACACAAGCCTGCCTTGAGCAGGCCAATAGATTGTCGGGTCTCATCGGCAACAGCGAGGTCGTCCTTATGGAGGACATCATCAGGGACCCTGAGAGCCTTGGGAACTTCTACGAGATGGGTCTTGTCTTCGAGAGAAAGGACAAGGGACTGCCGGAGACAGTGATCTCCTTCATCAACGATGTCCTTGGAAACTACGACCTCACGAACCTTGACCACCTGTTCTCTGTCTGTGTATGTGACAAGCCCTACCATGCACTAAAGATGGTGGAGAAGCTCTGTGCAAGAATCGGCTGTGCACCAAGCTTCAGTGGCATCTACCCGGAGGAATCCGGTCTTGCAGCCTTTGTGGACCAGATCAGAGGTGGAGACATCCAGCTTGCAAAGGGCTCCTTCGGTACAACCTTCTACATGAAGTCTCACGGACTGAAGACAAAGTGAGGCCCCGATGAAGGAACAGAAGATCAAATCACCTATGTATGGGAAGGAGAAGATGGGAAGACTGGTCAAATGGTTCTTCGGTTTGCCGCTCATCTTCGTACTCTACTTCACAGTCTCGTTGATCATGCCCACCGCAGCCTCAGGCTCAAGGCAGATCATGATTCTTAACATACTCAGCTACCTGGTCTTCATCATGGTCACCATAGTTGTGGTCACAAAGTTCCTTGGCTTCCCTTTCAAGAAGATGGTCAACCAGAGCGGCTACTTCAACTACGGCTTCTTCCTTGTCGGACTGATCACCATGTTCGTTCTGGGAGCAGGCACAACCTTTGTCTGGATGGCCTTCAGACCGGACAGCTTCAAGTTCACAATGGGACCGGACTTTGCCCTGGATGCCCTTCTCTCTCTGGTTCTGGTTGTCTGTGCAGCCTTTCTGGAAGAGGTCCTGTGCAGATCATATATAGCTTATTTCCGCACTGATGAGATGGAGACAAGACCTCGTTACAAACTTGTCTACTGTCTTGCCTCAGCTGCAGTCTTCACGATTTTCCACTTCCAGAACCCTGAGGTCAAAGGCTCTCAGGCCGTCTACTCGATGATCTTCTACTTCATCATGGGATTCGCCATGATGGCTATCACACTGAAGACAAAGGGCATAGAGGCTGCACTTGGAATCCACATCGCGAACAATCTGGTCAACGCCTGGATCTTCACCTATCCGAACGCCGCTCTGACAACCAACGCCCTCTTCACACACTATGACAACATAGGGCCTATGATGCTTGTCCAGGCGGTTCTATGCATCCTGGCCAGCAGTTTCGCCGTCTCTGTATCCTCTCGTAAAATCGTCAATGAATGAATTGACCTTGATCTTGTACTGACTGAGGTTCACATACAGGAAATACTGCACCTTCTCCCAGAGGTTCTCAGGCTGTCTGTCGGACACCGTTGAGTTCTCTGTGTATGTAGCATTGTTGAGGTCATAGCCGTACTTTCTCGCGGTCTTGCTTCTATTGAACTCGCTCAGATCCCAGATCTCAGGCTCGCACTGGGCCTCTAGAATCTTCTCCTCAGCATCGTCCAGAGCCGGGAATAAGTCTATGTTGGTCAGAGCCTCGACATAGTCGACGGAGACTGCGAAGGTCTTCAAGCTCCCCTTGTCATCCTGGTGAAGAACAAAGCCGATGGCCTTGTGCTCATCGCCGTAGTAATCGAGGATCACCTTGTAGTAGGCATTCGGGACGGAGACCTTGTTGCTTCCGATGGTCTCGTAAGGGCCATCTGTCAGTACAGGTCCGGTCACGACGCAGATCTCGCTGTTCTGTGCTGCCATGGTCCTGACAGCTGATTCAAGATCGAGCCATATACCAGCATTGAAGGCGTGGGTCTGAGGACTCATGTTGGACAGGTAGAAGGAATCGAACATCGCCTTCTCCGACCAGGCCTGGTCCGCTGCTGGACAGAGATGCCCCCTGTCATAGCCGCTTCCTCTGTAGTCCTCCAAGGTGGCGCTGCCTGTAGGAATCGAAGGGTCCTCCATGAAGTTGTCCTCCCTGGATGCCTCGGATGCAAACACTTCATCGGCTGTAAGGAGATATGCAACCCAAAATGGCTGTTCATGCTCCTCGCTGTAGCTGAGAGTATAGCCTGTGTGCTGGACGATTATGTCGTCTTTTGAGTAGGCCGGAATGGCAAGCTCCTCGGAGACCGAGTCGAACACAAGGGCAGATTTGAGAGGATTCTCTGTAGGTGTCAGGAAATAGAGTGCAACAATCAGTGCAATTATGACAAGGATCCAAATCAAAGGATGCTTCTTCGCTGATTTCCTGGCCGCTTTCTTCGTTTCGGAGACGGCCTTCTTAACAAATTTGTCGTTGTTGGATGCCATATCTGGATTATAGGCAATTTGAAGACCTTGAGAAAGTATCCTTGAAAAGAAGAATGAAACAATGTAGAATCGTTTCAGTAATGCGGCATTAGCACATCGGTAGTGCGCGAGCTTCCCAAGCTTGTGAGGCGGGTCCGACTCCCGTATGCCGCTTAGAAAAGCTCATGAGTACCGCTAGGTATTTATGAGCTTTTTTATTCTGTTGTAGGGAGTCGGAACGAGCGACGGCCATTGGCCGGGAAAAGGCTCCGGTGGAGCGTTTTCAGCGAAGGCGGTGCCACCCTCTCAGGCGGGGAGAAGCAGAGGATCTCCATAGCCCGTGCTATCCTGAAGGACGCCCCGATCATCATCCTGGACGAGGCCACTGCCAATGTGGACCCAGAGAATGAGGACAAGCTCACAGCGGCCTTCTCTGCCTTGACACAGGACAAGACGGTCATCATGGTCGCCCACAGGCTCAAGACCATACGTGATGCTGACAAGATCGTGGTCTTCGAAGGTGGAAAGATCACCGAAGGAAGACATGATGACCTTCTGGAGAGCAATGCAAAGTACAGGAATTTCATCAAGCTGAGAGAAGAGGCGGCAGCCTGGAGACTTCAGTCCTGATTATCCAAGAGAGTTATGAAGCCTTGGCTTCTGGGAGGATCGGGTTTTCCGGTCCTCCCCTTTTTTATCTTTTTGATTTCTAGAAGTTGAGTTTCCTCTTCTCCTTCTTGAAGAAGAACAAGGTCATAATCAGGGCGAAGACTTCGGCGATCATGAAGGAGAACCATACTGCATCAAGGCCGAAGAGCCTTCCCAGAAGCCATGCTGACGGGATCAGAAAGCCGAGCTGTCTTATGATTGACTGGATCATGCTCAGGTATCCGTCTCCCATCGCCTGGAACAGGGATCCCAGCATGATGGAGATTGCGGCAAGCGGGAACGTCAGGGCTATCCTTCTAAGGGCCACCTCACCTATCGCCTTAAGCGCATCAGAGGCGTTGAACAGAGACAGAAGCGCATCAGGGAAAATCATGAACACCAGGGCTCCAAGGGTCATGTAGCTGAAGGCGAACGTAAGTCCGAGCTTCAGGGTCTTCATCATCCTGGCCCTGTTCTTGGCTCCGTAGTTGTAGCCA
>DMOO01000160.1 GCA_003456855.1 Sphaerochaeta sp. | reverse complement strand
GCATAGGCATCAGGGTTGGTCAGATCCACATGGGCGCAGTCGAACTCGCCGAAGTCCACATAGTAGTCCTTGCCGTCCTTGTCCTTCACAAGGTATCCCTTCTCAGCGGCCTCGTTGCACATGCTGTAGTCCTTTCTGAGGTAGGGGTTGATGTAGATGGTGAAGAAGATGCCCTGCTTCTCAAGTTCAGGCATCCACTTGTCCAGACCTGGATACATCTCCTGGTTCCACTCCCAGTTCCAGATCAACCTCGACCCGAAGGATGTGACGCACTTGCCAACCCAGTCCTGTGCCCAAAGTCCACAGACCTTGACGCCTGCGGCAAGGGTCTTGTCCAGCTTCTTCTTGACGACCTCGGTTCCTCCCTGGACGCCAAGGATCATGCCGTCATGGACCCATGATGGAAGCGGGGCCTGTCTTCCAAGAAGCAGGCTGACCTTGCTTGCGGTTTCCATGAGGTTCTCGCCGAATCCCACGGCGATTCTCTTGGGCATGCTGTAGGACATGATTGCATGGTACTTGTTGGATGTGAAATCCAGCACGCTGTAGTCAAAGCTGAACACATGAATGAAGTAGTTTGCGCTTGAGACGAAGGTGGGCTGCGGATAATAGGTTGTATGGTAGGCACCGCCTGCCTTGTCATGGAGTTCGGAAAGGATTGTGAAAAGCCTCTTGTAGCTTCTTCCAACGCCCTGCTCCCTTGTCATGATAGGGAACTTCCTGCCTCTGAGATTGAAGCGTGAATACTGCTCGCCTCCACCGTAGACGGCCTCGCCCGGGTCTGTCGGGAACCTCAGCTGATATCTGTTGAAGTCGCTTCTGGCAACGGAGAAATCAAGCATCAGAAAGCCGTTCTCCTCTATTGGGCTCAACTTGATCTCTGCACCTTCACCGGTGTAGACGATCTCTTTTCCGGACACCTTAGGCTCCAGGGACCTCCAGGCAACCTTCTGTTCCTTGACCTTGAAGTTTCCGCGATACATCGAGATATCGCTACCACCCTTTCCAACACGGACATCAGGTGTCGCGAACATTTTTCCGTTGAAGTCAATCAGCTTTCCATCTTCGACAAATCTAAGCATTCAGAACTCCTTTTATATAATCAGAGGAACCGCAGACTCTGCAGTTCCTCCATTCAGAAGACAAATCTATTCGGCCACTGCCAATCACCCCTTGACAGCTCCGGCTGTCATACCGCTGATGATCTTGTCGTGCATGAAGATATACACGATGATCGTCGGTACCATGGTGATGACTATGGCTGCAAGCATTCCAGTGTAGTCCACGCTGAACTCGGTCTGGAAGTACTTGATTCCAAGCTGGATTGTTCTGGCCTTCTCCGAGATCGTCAGGATCATTGCATAGGTGAACTCGTTCCAGCAGTAGATGAAAACGAGTGTTCCTGCAGTTGCAAGACCAGGCTTTGTAAGCGGGAAGATGATCCTTGTGAAGCGCTGGAGGAAGTTGCATCCGTCTATCGTTGCACTCTCCTCAAGCTCCTTCGGTATAGTGGCCATGAAGCCATGGACCAGGAAGATCGAGGTCGGAAGATTGATTGCCGTGTATGTGATGACAAGAGCACCAAGTGTGTCGTACAGATGCAACGTGTTGTTGATCTTCATGATCGGGACCATCAAGGCGATGATAGGGATCAGGACTCCTGAGAGGAGCAAGGTCAGAATAAGGCCGTTTCCCTTGAAACTCTCTCTGGAAAGTGCGAATGCAGCCATCGAGGAGACCACCAGATTCAATGCGGTTGTTGCCACAGCGACGATGATCGAGTGCAGGAACATCCTTGGCAGGTTGCTTATGTTAAGTGCATTCTTGTAGTTCACGAACTGCCAGACCTTAGGCAGCGAGAACGGGCTATTCAGGTTGAACTCCTGGTTGGTCTTGAACGATGAGATCAGAATCCAGATCAGTGGGAGGAGCATGAACATCACGAAGAAGATCAGGAAGAACCACTTGAAAAACTTTGCTATGATATCAACTACTGTAAGTTTGCTTTTCATGTCTACCCTCCTTATTTGTCGTTGTTCCTGCTGAGGAGTTTTCTGATACCACTGATCATCAAGCCTCCAAGGACTATGATTGTTGTTCCGATTGCATTACCCTCTGCCCACTTTGCCGATGAGAGCTTGGTGTAGAGGAAGGTACCCATGGTCTCCGTGACGTGGTTAGGACCACCGCCGGTCAGGAGGTATGTGGACTCGAAATGTCTGAATCCATAGGCCATGGACAATGTGATGGTTGTTATGAGGATAGGCTTCAGCATCGGGATTGTGATGTGCCTCTCCTGCTGCCAGATGTTTGCACCATCTATCATGGCAGCTTCATACATGGTGTCATCGATGCTTAGTCTTTAAGCGAAGATGATGACCATGAAATATCCAAAGTAGAAAACCTGCTGGATCAGGACAGCGACAAGCGCCGTATCCAGGTTACCCAGCCAGTTGATGCCCTTGTTGGCACCGAAAATACCCAGAATGGCATTTAGAATGCCGTTGGTCGGGTTGTAGATTGCCTTCCACATCATTGCAAGGGCGGAACCCGAGATGACTGACGGAAGGAAGTAGACTGTTCTGTAGAATTTCCATCCCTTGGGTCTTCTTGCCAGGACACAGGCCATGGCTGCGGCAAGGGGTATCTGGACGAATGCAAGCACAAAGGCCCAGATGAAGTTGTTCCTTATAGCTATGCGGAATGTAGAGTTCTTGAACAGCTTCACATAGTTCGCAAATCCCACAAAATGCTTGGTCTTGAAATTGGCCCAGTCCGTCAAACTCGTGAAAACGACGGACACAAGTGGGTATATGAAGAATAGCCCGTAGAGAGCTAGTGCTGGAAGGAGGAAAAGCAATATTCCCTTCCAATTCTTGTTGAACTTCTTAGCTGCTAAATTCCTGCTCATAGTTAATCCTTAAAAAACAAGACAGAGACCCAGTAGGTCCCTGTCTTGTTAGATGAAATTATTACATCACACTTGCGATCTGTGCGACAAACTGCTCTGGTGTGATTGCGCCCTGGATCATGGCTGAGAGAGCCTGACCGAACTCGGCTACGACATCAGCTGTACCAATGCAGTTCTCCCAGTATGGGATGAAGCCGGAAGCCTCGTTGATTCTTGCCTGGAGATCCTTGGCAAGCTTTGAGGAATTCTCGAGTGGCTCATACTTGCAAGCAAGGACAGCACCTGAATTTGAAACGAGCTGTGCATTCTGTGCTGTTGTGAAGTATTTGAGGAACTCAACAATGGCTGCTCTCTTGGCGGCATCCTTTGTGTTTGCAGCTGCAAGGTTGGACTGGACTGAACCAATCAGGACATCCTTGTAGTTGATTGCTGGGAAGAATGCGAACTCTGTTGTTGCCTGGCGAGCATCATCGAGTCTTGCGATCCACCATGGACCGTTGAGGTAAACTGCTGTCTCTCCACCCTTGAAGTGGCTGTTTGCGACAGGAGCTGTGGCACCGATGACATCTGGGGTTGTGTACTCTCTGACCATCTTGCAAAGAATCTCAGCAGCCTGTACGTAGACGGGATTTGTTGCCCAGTCTTCCTTAATGTTGTCGAAAGCACCTGCTCCACCGATGGAACCGCAGATTGATGTGTACCAGAGCATTGAGAACCAAGCGTTTGTACCACCGGTCATCTGTGCTGTTGGATAGTAGCCTGCAGCCTTTGTGGCTTCACACATTGCCCAGAACTCATCCATTGTCTCAGGAACCTTTGAGATGCCTACTGCGTTGAGGATGTCCATGTTGTACCAGATTGGGACATATGCCATCTCGTACGGGAGAGACTTTGTGGCACCGTCGATTGTTGTTGAAGCAACAATGCCCTCAGCGAACTGATCGCCCCAAGCACCCTTGAGATCCTCTGCGAAATCCATGAGAAGATCGCTGTCATAGTAGCCGTAGAACTCAGCCTGTGGCTTGACAGAGAAGACATCTGGTGGGTTTCCAGCGCCGAGCTGTGTCATGATTTGTGTGAAAATGCCATCAGCATCGTTTGTTCCCTCGAGGGTGACATGGATCTTTCCTGCGTGTGCAGCGTTGAAGTCATCGACGATCTGCTTTACATACGGACCCTTTGTATCTTCGCCTGTCCACCATGTGACGAACTTGATCTCAACTTCCTTTTCTGCTGTAGCTGCTTCAGGGGCGCCACTTGCGAAAACCATAGTCATTGTCAGAGCGACAAGAGCAAAAACTAAAGCTAGTTTCTTCATTTCTCCTCCTTGAAATTTGAAAACTCAGTTTTCTTTTTCAAACCATAATTATTTTCATAAAGAAAGTATCCCACAGGTTTTTGAACCTGTAAAGATTTTTCTTTAACTTTTAGCTTTCTTTCCAAAGAAATCTGCAAACACGAGCTCAGTTGCTCCTCTGAGAGCAAGCGATGTGTCGTATCCCATTCCGATTATTGACGGGTCCTTCCGGGCAAAGAAATCCTTCTCCTTTGCAAGGCGCTCCCTCAGGCAGGTGGCTATGCGCTCAGCCACGAACGCGGAGGAGCAGATGATCAGGAACGAGTCTGGAGCCGAGAACCTCTGGATGTCCTTCACTGCGATGAAGAGGTAATCAGCGGCCTCTCTTATAATGCTGTCCCCTTCCTCCCCTGAAGGTATGTTGTCGAATATGCTCTTGAAGGAGCTTCCGGAATCACCATGTCCCTTATCCAGCTCCATGAGCTGTGCCTGCAGACATCCGCACATTCCACAGCTGCACTTCATCCCGTTGGGCTTTACAATCAGATGGCCGGCCTCGAGCGTTGTGTTGTCCGCCGAGAGGAATATTCCGTTCTCATTCACAAGTGAACCGTTGACACCGCTTCTGAGAAGGAAGGTGAAAAGAGAGCTCGAGGAAGCCTTGCTTCTGGAGTTGTACAGAGAATAGGCAATCGCCGAGCAGTTGTTGTGGACAAGGACCTTGAGGCCTGTCCTCTCCTCGAGGACATCCTTCAGAGGATAGTTCTCCAATCCGGCGATCTTTCCGTAGTAGATGACCTTGCCGTCAGAGACAGACACCTTTCCAGGGGCTGCAACGCCTAGACCGATGATCTTCTCCTTCTTGATTCCGGTTTTCTCGATTGCCATGTCCACCATATTGCAGATTATGTCAATGACATCCTCTATATTGGTTAGGGTCTTCAGGGAATGTATGTCCGAATATATCACATCACATGCGAAGTTGAACACGCCTATGGATATGCAGTTTGACCAGAACTCTATGGCCACTTCGTAGCATGCGTCATTGTTAATATTGTAATAGGTAGGTCTTCTTCCGCTTTTTGGCATATCCGATGTACTCTTGCTTGCACAAGGGGAAATGAAGCCATCAGCTTCAAGGGTGTTGAAGATCCTGAATACAGTTGGTGCCTTGAGCGTCAATCTGCTTACGACATCAGATTGGGAAAGGCCGCCAACGTTCCTTGAATCATGGATCAGGGAAAGAACACTTTTGATGTTAAACTGTCGAATATCCTCGACTCTTAATGAATCAGCCATTGCAAACCACCTAAACGAACTAGGTTTCATTATACCATGGTTCCGAAAAAACGATTTATACAATTTGTTATTTTATGAAAAAAATAGGGGCAACCATTGCTGGAAGCCCCTTAAACGCCGTTTTTTTAGTAATCTTACTTCTCAAACGGGAACTTGTAGTCAAGGTGATACTCGTCTCTGAGAGCGATGAACTCCTTCTGGATTGCATCTCCGACTGGTACGCCCTTGTCCTTGCGGTCGAGCCAAGCATCGTGCTCCTTCTCTCCTGCTGTGTAGATGCGCTCTGCTCCTGGAGCCT
>DMOO01000167.1 GCA_003456855.1 Sphaerochaeta sp. | reverse complement strand
GCTGCACGTCCTCGTCAAAGGCGTTTGCGGTAAGCGCTATGATGGGAATGGTCTTGGCATCAGGTCTGTCCAGGCTTCGGATGGTCTCGGTTGCTGTAAGTCCGTCCATCTCAGGCATGCGCATGTCCATCAGGATGGCCGAATAGTAGCCCGGTTCACGGCTGCTGAACATTTCCACGGCAATGCGGCCGTTCTCAGCATGGTCGACAACCATCTCGCGCATTCCGAGTACCATGGTCATGATCTCGGCATTGACCAGAACATCCTCCGCAAGAAGGACCCTGCGGCCTACAAGGTCAGCAGTCTGTTTCACAAGCTTGGCGTTCTTTCTCTTGAAGGCTTCGTGGAACTGCTCCATGACACTTCCTGCAAACAGAGGTTTGGCCACGAAGGTGTCAACGCCGGCCGCCTTGGCCTCGTCAATGATGTCATCCCAGCTGTATGAGGTCAGGATTATTATCGGTGTTCCGTCCCCGACGATCTCCCTGATCCGCCTCGTGGTCTCCAGACCGTCCATGTCAGGCATCTTCCAGTCAACAAGGATCAGATTGTAGTCCTCCCTTCTTGCGTGGCGCATGCGGACCATCTCAACAGCCTCTTTGCCGCTGAGGACGGTCTCGCAGCTCACACCCACCTGACCAAGTATGATCTCGGCATGCTCACAGGCTATGCGGTCATCGTCGATCACAAGGACGCTCATCTCATGGGGCTGGATGTTGACCTCGTCACTGGAGCTGTACTGATGGTTCGCAAGAGTCAAAGTGACGGTGACTGTGAATGTGGTGCCCTTGCCCTTCTCGCTCTCGACCTCGATTCTGCCGTTCATCAGCTCCACTATGCTCTTTGTGATTGGCATGCCCATGCCTGTGCTTCCGTAGCGGTTGGTCGAGGATGAGTCCTCCTGGCTGAAGGCATCGAAGATATGGGGCATGAATGCCTTGCTGATTCCGATTCCGGTGTCGCGTATCACGAATCTCAATGTCGCCTTGTCGTCCAGTCTGGCCAGCTCGTCGATGTCAAATGAGACCGTTCCGCCTTCAGGTGTGAACTTCACGGCATTGCCCAGAATGTTGATCAGCACCTGACGGAGCTTCATGTCATCACCTATGAAGTACTCGCCCATCTTGCCCGAGGCATGGCAGTCGTAGTTCAGACCCTTGTCCCTGCACTGTCCGTTTATGATTGTGTTGACCTGCTCCAGCGTCTTGGACAGCGAGAACTCCTCGCTCTTGATGACCATGCGCCCGGACTCGATGCGGGACATGTCCAGAATGTCGTTGATGATGCTCAGAAGATGGTGTGCGGAAACGCCGATCTTCTCAAGATGATCTCGTGTCTGCTCTGAGATGCTCTTGTCGTTCAGCGCTATGTTGTCCAGGCCGATTATGGCATTCATCGGGGTTCGGATCTCATGGCTCATGTTGGACAGGAACACCGTCTTTGCCTTGTTAGCGGCCTCGGCAGCGTCCAGAGCCTGCTTGAGTGCAAGGTTCTGGGCCATTGCCTTGCGGGTTTCGGCGTCCACATCGACAAAGCAGGCACCTACAGCATGGACAAGATGGTCGTTCCTGTCCTCAGGGTGCCTGACACCTGCAAAGCGGACCTCTTCATATGTCTCCTTGCCGTGCCTGTTCACCATGTATCTGTAGGAGATGACCCTCTGCTCCTTGAGCATGGACTTCACGTTCTCCGTTTTTACGAAATCAAGGAAGCTCTCCCTGAATTCATCTGTGATGTATCTGTTGGCATATCCGGTAACAGATTCCACGTATCCGAACCTCTGACCGACCTTGAGTCTGTCATCCACATCCTCATGCTCCTGGTAACAGACACCCTCGTCCTTGTCCAGATTGACGTAATAGACGCTCCAGTAGTCTGAAGACAGGGCCGTGATCAGACGGTACTGCTCCTCCTGCTGGGCCTGCATGGCCAGGCGGCGCTCAAGCTCCTCGTGCTTTACGCGGTTCTCAGCATCAGTCTTCTCCTTCTCCAGCACAAGCTTTGCGTTTCTCCTGGTCTGTATGATTATCAACGTGAACATGAAAAGGAGAATGGCAACCGTGATTATGGACATGTACACGCTTCTTCGGACAATGCCCTCCGTTATCGGGGCGATGTCCTCCGTGATGACGCTCTCTCTGATAAGGTATGTGAGAAACCAGTTTGTCCCGTTGACAGGGACATAGGCCACAGTCTCCCTGATGCCGTCATAAGTGAAGGAGACGACATTGCCTCGCCCTTCGGAGAAATCGCCCAGGATCTGCTCGTAGCTGACGCCCTTGTCGTAGTCTGCATGTGATAGGGCCTCAAGCAGGTTGTCCTCAACGGCAAGGCCGCCAAGAACCGTGTTGCTCAGTGCAACGCCATCGTTTGTATATATGTTGCAGAAGGTCGAGGAACCATCCTGCGCCCCCACAGACACACCTATGAGCATCTCCTCCATGTCGATTGCCATGAAGCAGACGCAAAGGCTTCTGCCCTTGAACTGGAGCTGTACGGGAACCGCGATTATGACCTGCTTGTTCAAGGCATTCAGGTTGAATATGGAGATCTCAGGCTTTGAGATGCTCTTGTAGTCGAAACTGTACTCGTCTATGTTCGTCTCGAATCCGTTTGAGGTGTAGATCAGACCCTCGGTATCGACAAAGGCGAACTTGTCCAGCCTGAAAAGCTTCTTCATCCTTGACTGGTAGGCCCTCAGATGCTCATCATCGCTCAGGTCATCCTCAGTCATCAGGTCTATGGCCACCTGGATGACGTTGATCTTGTCCTGAAGATTCTTTTCCACGACCTCCTCTCTGCGTCCGGCAAGCTCATCCATGAACAGTCGGCTTACTGTGCTTACAGCCTTCTGGGTGTCCTTGTTGGCCACACGGCTTGTCCATATAGAGCTGAGAACCAGAATGATCACCAGAACCAGACTTCCGATGATTGTTATCATTGTCGTCTTGCCCAGAGTCTTCATACAGAGCCTCCGAATACAAAGTAATTCACTTCCTGTTCCCCCTCTTCTGCTCAGACTCCCAGATCAGCTCTTCAAGCGTCCTGTACAGACGCTCAGGCTCCACCGGCTTTGATAGATGCGCATTCATCCCCACCTGAAGGGATCTCTGCACATCCTCATCAAAGGCGTTGGCGGTCATTGCTATTATAGGCACGGCCTTGGCATCGGGCCTGTCCAATGCCCTTATCCTCTTTGTGGCCTCAAGACCATCCATCTCCGGCA
>DMOO01000173.1 GCA_003456855.1 Sphaerochaeta sp. | reverse complement strand
GACAAGGAGATACCACTGTTCACCATACAGGAGCATTTCCCGCTGAGCAAGATGGACTATCTAGGAATCTCAATCGGCTATGAGCTCTGCGCTACCAACATCCTCCAGGTCCTGGACCTTGGAGGGATCCCTCTGGAGGCTAAGGACAGAGGAGACGAGCATCCTATAGTCTTCGCAGGCGGTCCTGCCTCGACGAACCCGCTTCCATTCTCGAAGTTCTTTGACTTCGTGTACATCGGCGAGGCTGAGACGGACCTTCCAAAGATCATAGAGATCCTTGGCAAATACAGGAAGAGAAGCGAGCGTCTTGAGGTACTGAAGGAGATTCCGTGTCTCTGGTATCCGGGCAAGAAGCTTGCTAAGAGGGCGGTGGACCTGACCTTCGGTACCGACAAGGACAATGCTGTACTTGAGCACTTTGCCATCTCCTCCTTCGAGACTGCACAGGACCACGGTGTGGCCGAGATCATGCGCGGCTGCCCGAACGGTTGCCGTTTCTGCCATGCCGGTCAGTACTACAAGCCGTTCAGACAGAGAAGTCTGAGCACTGTTTCAAAGATCGTCGACCAGGCTGTGAACCAGATGGGCTACAGGGAGATCACCCTGTCATCGCTTTCCTCCGGTGACTATCCTGATCTGGACAAGCTTATCTCAGCCTTCAACGGCGCCTACAAGGAGAGGAACATCTCATTCTCGCTCCCGTCACTCAGAGTCAGCACTTTCAGCCTCAATATCCTGGAACAGCTCTCTGAGGTCAGAAAGAGCGGTCTCACCTTTGCAATCGAGACACCGCTCCTGGAGAACCAGAGGTCCAACAACAAGGAAGTCCCCCTTGATGCGATCATCAGCATCATAAAGGAGGCAAGGTCCAGAGGCTGGAAGCTTGCCAAGTTCTACTTCATGGTCGGCCTTCCTTTCGTTGACGTGGAGACCGAGCAACAGAGCCTTGTGGACTTCCTTTCAGCTATTAGAATCGCCACGAAGATCAACATGAACATCAACATCGGAACCTTCATTCCAAAGGCTCATACCCCATACCAGTGGGTTAAGCAGATGTCAATGGAGGATTCCGAGGCACACCTGAAGAGCATCAAGCGTGCCTTGATGGTCGCAATCCCCGGAATAAAGGTCTCCTACCATGAGCCTTCGATCTCCTGGCTCGAAGGTATAGTCTCAAGAGGCGATGCCAAGTGTGCGGACCTTATCCAGAGAGCCTACGAGCTTGGCGCCAGACTGGACGCCTGGGACGAGTACATCAAGTTCGACATCTGGCAGCAGGCCAT
This sequence comes from Sphaerochaeta sp., assembly GCA_003456855.1. Lineage (GTDB taxonomy): Bacteria > Spirochaetota > Spirochaetia > Sphaerochaetales > Sphaerochaetaceae > UBA9732. The sequence goes on along the minus strand of DMOO01000173.1, from coordinate 3,577 downwards.
CAGTGAGCTTGACTACGACACAACCTTCAAGGAGTATGACCTTGACGATGAACTTCCTTGGGACTCTGTGACGATGAACGTCTCAAAGGCTTATCTCAAAAAGGAATACCTCAAGGCAAAGGACCATCTTCTGACTCCTATATGCTCGGATGGCTGTGACCATAGATGCGGTGTCTGCAACAAGAACGCAGGCGTCATAAGAGCCGACAACTCGGACTTCGAGAACTTCAAGTTTCCGGAGCACAGAATCCCTGATGCCTCTGAGTACGTCCAGACGATCTTCACCTATGAGAAGAAGGGCAGAGCCGTCTACAACTCACACATCGCCGTGATGAGACAGTTCGAGATGGCTTTCCAGAGATCCGGTCTGGATGTCCTGTTCACACAGGGCTACAATCCAAAGCCGAAGCTTGAGTTCCTCAATCCAATCACCATGGGTGTCTTCGGGGAGAACGAGCTTCTTCTCTGTGAACTTCCTAAGAGCGAGCTTAATGGCGAGACCATAGGCAGAATGAACAACGCCTTGGCCGATGGATTTGTGATCAAGGGCATGAAGGTGCTTCCTCCTAATCCAAGCGGAAAGAAGATATCCCTTACCAGCAAGATGAAAGGCTGCGTCTATGAGATCTCAGAATTCACAGATCCAGAGGTCCTTGAGCTTCTCAAGTCCAGAATCGGTCAGGATAGCCCAGATTTCAAGGTTGAGAGGATGGGGGAGGACGATGTCTTCCGTGTTACCATTTTCGGTGACAGAAACATTTTCAAGACGGTGTTCTCACCGGATATCAGCAAGTTCCATATCGCAGGAAGCTGCCATATGGTCAGAAAGAATCTGGTCATGGAGGGATTATGATAGATTACACGCTTCAAAAGTCAGATGATGTCATCCAGGACATGAAGAATCTCTATGACATAGTGACATTCCTCAGAGACCCCAAGGACGGTTGCCCTTGGGACAAGGAGCAGACCCCACGAGATATGATCCGTGGAATGCAGGGTGAGATCTATGAATATATAGATGCACTCAACGAGGGCGACAAGCCTCATCAGAGCGAGGAGCTCGGTGATGTCTTCCTGAATCTTTTCCTGCTTGGCAAGATCCATGACCAGGAGGGTGACTTCAGCCTTGCTGAATGCCTGAATGACTGCTGCGAGAAGTATATCCGTCGTCATCCCCATGTTTTCTCCAACGTTGAGGTCTCCAATACAGAAGAGGTTCTGAAGAACTGGAACCAGATCAAGGAGACGGTGGAGGGTAGGCACAAGAAGGAGGATGACTTCTTCGATGGCATGACCAAGAGTGCCCCTGAGCTTGAGCAGTGCTACTGGATATCCAAGAAGGCTGCCAAGGTCGGTTTTGACTGGCCTGATGAAGCCGGTGTCGTTGATAAGGTCAATGAGGAGCTCAACGAGGTAGTGGAGGCCAAGGACCATGATGCAAAGATGGAGGAGCTTGGCGATCTGCTTTTCTCTGCAGTAAATCTCTGCCGTATCAATCACATCAAACCACAGGATGCCCTAAGCTATGCCAACCAGATATTCGTCAAGCGCTTCAATCGCCTGTACGCTCTTGCCAAGGCTGATGGGCTTTCCCTTGAATCCCTTACTCCAGAGCAGTGGAATGACCTCTGGGAGAGGGTGAAATCCGAAAACAACTAAGCTATATTTCAAATTCAGCGCATTTTTCCAGCTTTCCCGGGCAGTCCCCGGGAAATTTTTTGTATTTGACCCCTCAAAATATTTGTTCAACAATTTATAAAACTACCTCAGAAACAAAGATTTCAAAAACATTAACAAATTGGATACAATAGTATATAACACTTTATATAATAAAGAAAAAGATAAATAGAAATCGAATTATTCAACACAAAGTAAAAAAGTTCAATCATATAATAAACAACTTTGATTGACACCAGCAGGAATGAGCTATACAATATATATTGTAGAACAAGACATATAATCAATGAACAAATCTTGGAAAAATCGGGTTTTGGAGGTCTTTTCATGAAGGACGAAAAATCAGCAAAATTTGAATCGATTTATGAACAGCTCTTGAAGGAGATCCAAAATGGCAATTATCTGCCTGGATCGAAGCTGCCGACTGAAAAGGATCTTGCAGAGAGATTCGTTGTTAGCAGGAACACTCTAAGGCAGGCCTTGATGCTTCTGACACAGGAAGGCTATATCTCTAACCAGCAAGGACGTGGAACCTTCGTATTGCAGAACATTCCGGAGAGCGCTTCAAGCTATGACCAGATTTCCAATCCAATGCTAAAATGCGCCAAGACTCCAGTGAATCGTATAGCCAAGGAATTCTCGATCCAGAACACAAACTCTGAAATCAGAGAGAAATTCGGATTTGATGCCTCGAAACTTCTGATTAAGCTCTGTATTTCATATTTGGCTGATGATCGTATGATCGGCCATGCAGATGCCTATGTTCCGTATGACCTGATGGCTGAATCCAAAGTACCATTGGATGACGCTGATGCCGTATATGATTTCTACGAGTATCTGATATCCAGATCAGACATAAAAGGAACCTCTATAATAAATATAGATATGACTGATGAGGATATCAGGAAAACCATGGAGATCCAGGATCCGGAGCCGCTGATGAGAATCTCTGAATCATACAGAGACAAAAATGGATATCTGGTTCTGATACAGGATCTGTATATGAGAATGACGGATTATGAGATCAGAATACATAAACCGTTCAGAATCTAGATGAATCTGTTACTGAAATTAGAAACAGCCAAAATCCATAATCTATATTATAATCTAATCAATTATGGGAAAGCACTTCTCTAATTTAACAGAAGATGCATTATATCCAATTTTAGGAAGTGTACACCCATAGGAGGAAAATTGAGTATGAAGTACCCGGATTATACAAACAGCATCACAAACATAGCCTGCTCTGTATTGAAATACTATGGAGTGAAAGACGTCAGGCACAATTCAATCCCAGAGCTTGATAACATACTTGAGGAGAAAAAGCCCAGGAATATCATCATGATGCTCTTCGATGCCATGGGCATCTCCATTCTCAAGCAGCACCTCTCTCCCAATTCGTTCACCAGAAGACATGTCATCAAGATTTTGTCATCAACTTTTCCTCCAACCACTACAGCTGCCACAACATCAGTCAATTCAGGTCTCACTCCTTATGAGACTGGATGGCTTGGCTGGATAAGCTACTTCAAGGAAGTCGACCAGAACGTCATTACGTTCTTCAGCACCCTGCAGTCAGATGACAAAATCCCTGCATGCAACTACAATCTGGCCTATACCCTGATTCCCTACAAGACACTTGGCGTCCAGGTCAAGGAAGCTAACCCAGATGTTGACTGCTTTGCCATATCCCCCTTCCCTGCCAATCCATGGGACAGAACTGTGATAACTGATAGCGTCGAGACCAGCTGCAAGATCATCAAGGATACAATCAAGCAGCCTGGAAAGCATATGATCTACGCCTATTGGCCGGACCCTGACCATACGATGCATGAAGTTGGTGTGGCCCACCCTTCCATCACAGCTATAATGTGGAACATCAACGAGAACCTGAGGAAGC
>DMOO01000047.1 GCA_003456855.1 Sphaerochaeta sp. | reverse complement strand
TACTTCGATGATGTCACGCTTTCCAGCATCGTCTCATACAGAAAACCACATCCATACATCTTCAGGATCGCCATCGAGCAGTCCGGCTTCAAGCCCGAGGAATGCGCCTTCGTGGGGGATACGCTCTCACGTGATGTCGTAGGTCCTAGGAAGGTCGGCTATGGAAAGATCTTCAAGATCAACTCGTTCCTGTCCCCTCTCAAGGACATCGGGCACTTCGATGTAGCGCCTGACCATGAGATCACCGACATCTACGAGGTCTATGAGATTCTGAAAAAAGAACAAGGGGAGAATCGATAAATGGCTGTTTCGTCTGTAAAAGAACTGAAAAAGGGGAGAAAGTTCTCTTGGACCAGACTTAAGAACCAGTTCCTTGGCATTGTGGGCAATCCGTTCAATGTCATCGTGTTCTTCACTCTGGTCATTCTCTTTGTTCTGATCATCATCCCTCTTCTGATAATGATCCAGAACACATTTGTGGTTGCCAAGGCCGAGCTTAGAAGCATTCCAGGAGCAAAGATCGGTGATTATACCCTCTACTATTGGAAATATCTCCTGGCAAGCCCTCTGACAAAGACCGTTTTCTGGGAGCCTCTGCTGCATTCCCTTGTAATAGGTGTTTTTGTAACGATAATATCGGTTCCGCTCGGATCGATCATTGCTTGGCTGATGGTCAGAACAGACATCCCTGGGAAGAAGGTCCTCAGTTCGATGATCCTTATTCCTTACATGATCCCATCCTGGTGTAAGGCTCTTTCCTGGCTGTCCGTCTTCCGAAACGAGCTGTCAGGAAGCTATGGTCTTCTGACAGGACACGGAATACCGGTTCCGAACTGGCTTGCCTACGGACCGTTTGCAATCATCATAGTCATGTGCATGCACTACTATGCATTCTCATACATCATGGTCTCAGGCTCTCTCAGGTCAATCAACTCGGAGCTTGAGGAGATGGGTGAGATACAGGGTGCAAACAAGGTCCAGATCCTCAAGAGCATCACCTTGCCTCTGGTACTGCCCGCATTCCTTTCCGCAACGATCATGACCATATCCAAGTCACTCGGTACCTATGGTGTCGCGGCAAACCTCGGAAACAGAATCAACTACTACGTTCTTGCAACAAGAATGAAGGAGTTCATCAACGACAGCCCGAAGGGAGTAGGCTATGCGATGAGCATCCTGATGATCCTCCTGGCCAGCGGAACTATCTTCGCCAACCAGAAGCTCATCGGAACCAGAAAATCCTATGCGACAATCGGTGGAAAGGGAACAAGAAGGAACCTGATCCCTCTCGGGAAGGCAAAATACCCGATGATGGTATTCCTCATCATCTTCCTTTTCATCTCAATGTTCATGCCATTGTTCGTACTGGTCATGGAGAGCTTCCAGATCGTTCCTGGAAAGGGCTACGGACTGGACAACCTGACGTTCTACGCCTGGGTTGGAAGGATTGAGAACGCCCCGAACCCGGCATACGCGCAGAACGGACTGTTCGCCAACTCGGAGTTCGGAAGGGCGACATGGAACACCATCAAGCTCTCGATCCTTGGATCCCTGATCACGGCAATCTTCGGACAGTTCTTCGGCTATGTCACAACCCGAGGAAGAGGCAAGTGGTATGGAAAGGCAACCGAGCAGATGATCTTCATTCCTTATCTGATGCCAGGTGTCGCTTTCTCGGCAATCTACTTCGCCATGTTCAGCAGACCAAGACTTGGTGGCTTGATTCCATCACTCTATGGAACATTCGCCTTGATTCTCCTCTGTTCCGTCGTAAAGCACTTCCCGTTCGCAAGCCGATCCGGTTCATCCAACATGATGCAGATCAGCGTTGAGCTGGAGGAGGCCGCAGACCTTGCAGGTGCGAGATTCTGGAAGAGAATCGGAAAGATCGTCATCCCATTGGCAAAGGGCGGATTCGTCTCCGGCTTCCTGCTTTCATTCATAAGCATAGCCAAGGAGCTGGATCTGATCGCCATACTGATGACACCGGCAAACTACACATTGTCATTCCTGTCATTCGACTATTCGAAGGAGGCAATGCCTCAGGTTGCAGACGCAATTTGTATAGTTATCATCCTGTTCATCCTTGTAGGAAACAAGGTTGCAGAGAAGCTCGGCGGCGAAGTGTCGAAGAGCATGGGTTGAGGAGGTAGAAAATGAGCAGAATCGTTTTAGAGCATATTGATAAGTTCTATGGTGATAACCATGTCTTGAAAGATATTAACCTGACCATCGAGGATGGAGACTTCATGACCCTCCTTGGACCGTCAGGATGTGGAAAGACCACAACACTGAGGGTCATCTCCGGTCTTGAGAAGCCGCAGGGCGGAAAGATGACCATGGATGACAGAACCATCATCGACGCTGACGAGGCCTTCTATGAGGAGCCTTCGAAGCGTGGACTGAACCTTGTCTTCCAGAGCTACGCACTCTGGCCGCACATGACTGTCTTCGACAACGTCGCCTTCGGTCTGAAGATCAAGAAGATGAAGAAGGAGGATGTCGAGAAGACTGTCATGAAGTCTCTGGACACCATGAGAATCGCGGAGTACCGCGACAGATATCCAAACGAGCTTTCCGGTGGTCAGCAGCAGCGTGTCGCAATTGCCCGTGCAATCGCCTCAAGCCCTAAGCTCCTGCTTCTGGATGAGCCGCTGTCGAACCTTGACGCAAGACTCAGAATCGACATGAGAGCAGAGCTCAAGAGACTCCACAAGGAGACGGGAACCACGATCATCTACGTCACACATGACCAGGTCGAGGCCCTGACGATGTCAACGAGGATCGCCCTGTTCAAGGAAGGCGAGATCAGCCAGATCGACACTCCACTTGGAATCTACACCAACCCGATCGACCTCCAGGCCGCAGACTTCATCGGAAACCCGAGAATCAACTTCATCGATTCGAAGGCAACCTTTGACGGCAACACCTTGAAGGTGAAGAGCCCTATCGGCGACTACGAGTTCGGCAAGGACAAGCTCAAGCTGGACGAGGAGATCCCTCAGGGTAGGGAGTTCGATGTCTGCATGGGTCTCAGACCTGAGATGGTGGACATCTTCACGGAGGATCCGCAGCACAAGAACACAATCGAGGCCCAGGTCTATGCATCACAGCCTGCCGGTTCAGAGTCCCTGGTCACACTGACCGTCAACGGAATCGACTTCCTTGCCAAGCAGATCGGTCTTGTCGAGTACGACAGCGACCAGAAAGTTTATGTTGTTTTGCATCCATCCAGAATGAACGTGTATAATAAAGAGACAGGAAGGCTCATCAAGTTCGCAAAGGTCAAGCACCATGCTGGAGTTGATGACTGATCCTAAAAGGGGGAATATATGAAGTTCAACAAGATTTTCATCGCTATGCTGATAATGCTCCTTGTCTGCACCATGGCAGTCTTTGCCAACGGCGATGACGAGAAGAGCGGGAAGGGGAAGGTCGATTCCTCCATCGATTATGACTCTCTGTCAATGGAAGAGCTGTATGAGGCTGCCAAGAAGGAAGGAGGAACAATCAAGGTCTATGCAACAACAACCGATGCATCGACAGCGATCAAGAAGTTCCAGAGAGCCTATCCTGACATCTCAATCGAGTATCTTTCCTGTGACAACAACACAGTCGCCTCAAAGATCGAGATGGAGTGCGACACAGGTAACATCAATGCCGATGTCATGCAGGTCAAGGACAACAGTGGTGAGATCTACCATGAGCTGGTCCTGTACGACTACTGCTCGATCTACAGACCTGAGTTCATCACCAAGCACATAAACGAGAACCTTCTCGAGTTCGGTCTTCCTAACTACTCGACATTCAATCCGTGGTACTACAACACAAAGATGTATCCAGATGGAGTGCCTATCAAGAGCTGGTGGGACATCGTCGAGGGTTATGACACCACAACAGGTAGCTACTATGATGCAAGTGGTGTGAACCATCAGTTCTGGACAATCTACACAAAGGACGTCACTGGTCCTTCATACGCAAGTCTCTTCTGCCAGATGATCATCGACAGCGACAAGCTCGCTGCAGCCTACGAGGCACAGTACGGCAAGCCGTTGGAGATCACCTACACCAAGAACCTCAAGAACACTGCAGGTGTCATGGAGCTTCCGGAGAACAATGCAGGTGTTGAGCTGTTCTACAGATTCACACAGATGAAGATGACAGAGCTCAGCGATGGTGACGGTGTCGTGGATGCAGTCGACCAGAGCATCAACGGACCTACACTCGGTCTTGCCTCAGCAAGCAAGCTGGACAATGCCGACATGGGAATGAACGTTGCCTGGGTCACTGGCCTTGCACCATATACAGCCTTCCAGTCCTGTAACTACTCATATCTTGTCAACGGTTCCGACAACCCTGCCGGATCAAGACTCTACATCAACTTCTGCATGGGCGGAGAGGATGGACAGAGCGGCTGCTACACAGCCTTCGACAAGAGAGGCTCCTGGTCGGTGCGTGACGACGTGACCTACGAGAAGAACGGCTACACTGTTGAGGAGGTTGTCCTGACAGAGCCTAACTTCGACGAGATCTACAACATGTATCCTAACGTCACAGCCTACTTCAAGTACTGGAGAAGTCTGGCAAAGAACTGATAGGGGAACGTAGATGGCAGAGAAGGAGCGCAGCAAACTCTCCAGGAAGATCGACGAGATCTGTCGTGTGGTCTTCCTGACTGAGGAGGGGAAACCTAAGAGCACAACGCTGATCTATTCGTTCAGCCTGGCCCTGGTTTTCATCGTTGTCATCCTTGTCGGCTACGTGCTGCTGATCGATCCGATCGAGCTTGGACTGGTCAACAGCCCCGTATGGGTCAGACAGGAGCTTGAGTACCTTGTCCCTGGCCTGGTGTGCGTGGCGCTCTGCACGGCTCTTTCCTTCGCCTTCCGAAAGAAGGAGAGGTTCAATCTTGTCGCAGCTGCGTTCACATGGGTGGACATCATAGTCGCCATAATGCTTGTGACCATGATGTTCACAGTGGACAGTTCGGATTGGGGAACCGAGTATGGACTGTTCATGGTTGTCGCCGGTATTCCGATGCTGGTGTCCGCTGTTCTTGGAACGGTGGCCTCACAGCTGGTATACCGCAAGAGAAAGGCATCTTATGACCAGAGGATGAAGGGTTATTCCACTCGTCCGACGGTAGGATGAAATAAAGTTTATAATGCTACTTTGTAGCGAAAAAAAAGGAGAAGAAAATGAAGAAGAGTTTGATTATCATGCTTGCTCTGGTTGTTGCCCTCTGTGCTGTTCTCACAAGCTGTGCAACAAAGGTTGAGACTGTTGACCTCGGACTTGAGTTCAAGAACAAGACCGGCCATGACGCAACAGCACTTTATCTCTATCCAGAGGGATCAGAGGACAAGGGATGCAACATCGTCGAGGCTTATGGTGTAGAGAATGGCCTTTGGGTTGCAGGTAAGGGCGGAGTCTACATCTGCTGCCACCTGATCAGACCTGTCGCTGAAGTCTACACTGTCGAGCTTGTCTTCGCAGATGGAACAGAGACCCTGCTCATTCCTGCAGAGCTCCTCAAGCCGGATGCAGACGGAAACTGCCCGAACATGATCTCCATCAAGGACGCTGTCGACCCGGATCTCTGCAAGATCGAGTATGAGAGCGACGAGGAGGATG
>DMOO01000057.1 GCA_003456855.1 Sphaerochaeta sp. | reverse complement strand
TTGAGCCGAAGAAGGTCATCACGCAGTCCATGACTATGGTCAGCATGACGTTCTTGATGTATGCGAAGAATATGATCGAGATTCCCCAGAGCATGTAGCCCCAGCTCATGAAGGCCTTTCTGCGGCCGACCTTGTCCGAGACTGCACCCATCACCAGTGTGGTGACCGCAGCTGCAACGGCACTTGCCATGACCATTGCGCTTATCTCCGCTGCACTTGCATTGAACATCTTGTAGATGAAGACGTTGAAGTACATGTTTTCGACAACCCATGCGATCTGACCCATCAGACCGAACACGAGCATTGATATCCAGAACCTTTTCCCAAGTTTAGTTTCCTGCATGGAAACCATTATAAACCCGTCCCGAAACCTGGGGAAGAAAAAAGAACTTCATATTGAAAGCAGAGCATTTTTAACGTATCTTAATATATGTGGTTTTTGGGCACAGTTCCCTGGCTGGAGTGCCTTCCACAATGATGTGAATTTTAATTTTTTGGATATATAGATGAAATGGAAAATCAAGCAAGCCGCCTTTGACGACATCAAGGCGCTGCAGGACAGGTTTGCACTGAACCTTGTCTCTGCCAAGATCCTTGCCGGGCGTGGGGTCTCTGCGCCGGAGGATGCGAAATTCTATCTTGAAGGTGATATCTCATTCCTTCACAACCCCTTCCTGTTCGAGGACATGGAGATGTTCTGCGACCGCATTCTGCAGGCCGTTGAGGACAACGAGAAGGTGCGCGTCTTCGGAGACCGTGACGTAGATGGAATAACCAGCACCTCCCTTCTTGTGGCGGAGCTCCGCTCAATGGGCCTGGATACCTCATACACGGTCCCTATGGGCGATGACCCCTATGGAATGACGATGGAAAGCGTCAAGCAGGCCATCGATGATGGTGTCACTCTTGCAATCACAGTCGACTGCGGAATCTCATGCATCGCTGAGATAGACTATGCCCAAAGCCATGGTCTGGACGTTCTTGTCACAGACCACCACATAGCAGGTGAAGGCCTTCCTCCAGCAAGCGCCATAATAGACCCGAAGGTGCAGGGCTGCGGCTATCCTTTCGAGTCACTGGCCGGTGTCGGCGTAGCCGCAAAGTGCATCTGGGCAATCAGGTTCGCACAGAGCCGCTTCTACAGGGCTCCTCTGATCCTTCTCCACTCCTATCCGGGAAACGGCACGGTCGTAATCGAGGCTGCAAGAATAGACAACCTCATCGTAACAGGCAGAGTCACAGAGGAAGTCGTTCCCGGAATCCTTCCGGAGCACAACAGCAGACTACTCAAGTTCCTCTCCTCTGGACTCCCGATATACGTCCTGGACAAGGATGTGGAGCTTGCACAGCTTAGAAAGGCCTTCCCGAAGGCAGACATCTACATGGCTGAGCTCAGAACCGAGTTTGAGAAATACCTTTCCGCAGTAAGAGGCAGATCCCTCTTCGCCCTGAGTCAGGTGAGCAGATTCGCACTCTACACCCAGGTATGCAGCGAGCTTGATACCCTGATTGGTCTCTTCTGCGCCTATGTCCGTGCCAGCACACCGATGCTGTACAAGGACTACATGAGCCTCATGGACCTGGTTGCCATAGGAACGGTCAGCGACCTCATGCCGATGACCGACGAGAACAGGATTCTCGTGAAGTCAGGTCTGAAGGTGCTTGAGACACATCCACGCACAAGCATGCTGCCCTTCCTCTCCATGCAGAACCTTCTTGGAAAGAAACTCTCCACAACTGACATAGGCTGGCAGATATCACCGCTGATGAACGCCTCAGGTCGTCTTGGAAGACCTGATGTCGCCATAGAGATGCTCCTCTCCACAGACCAGGTCACCGCCCTTGAAAGCGCACAGGAGCTCAACAGACTGAACAAGGAGCGCCAGAAGCTCGGTGAAGACGCCTGGAACAGACTCCAGGACAAAGCCAGAAAGAGCTACGAGGAGTTCGGTACCAAGATGGTCCTTGTCAACGACACAAAGATAGCCCGTGGCATCACCGGTATAATAGCGACAAGGCTTCTGAAGACCTTCAAATGCCCTTCCATCGTCATCACAGCCACGGATGACGGAAGAGCCATAGGTTCCATGAGAAGCTCTGCAGGCTTCAACTGCCATGACTTCCTTTCCAACTACGCCGACCTCTTCGATGACTTCGGAGGCCATGCTCAGGCCGGAGGCTTCTCTTTGGACCCGGATAAGGTCGATGAGCTCTGCATCCGCATATCAGAGGACATGGAGTACATGGACTGCCCTGACACGGAACCGGAGGAGACTCTGGAGATAGACGCTGTTCTAAAGCCTGAGGACTTCACCCAGGACATAATGAAGATAGTCGAGCGCTTCGAACCCTACGGCGAGCAGAGCACCCCGCTTCTCTTCATGATAGAGGGAGCCAGAATCGAGACCATAAACGCAATGGCGAACTCCAAGGACCCGGGAGCAGCCCATCTAAGACTGAACCTCTCCTATGGCTCACACCAGTGGCCTGGAGTCTTCTGGAGTGCAGGACCAAGGGTCGGACACGACTTCGACGAAGGCGAGATCGTGGATGTCGTCTTCCGAATGGGACGCAACTACTACAAGAACCAGGAGCTCCTGCAGCTTACAATCGTGGACATCAGAAGACATCAGCTTTTCTGATGCACAGCTGAAGCATTTTACCTTGTCTTATCCTCATTGTTGTATGATATAATCTGTTTAAGTTTACAAAACTTTACAGGCAGGCTCTTATGAATCTGAAAAATACAGTTATCGGAATAGAGTTCGGCTCAACCAGAATCAAGGCCGTTCTCATCGACAATGCATTCAATCCAATCGCATCAGGTGACTTCGAATGGGAGAACAGGCTTGAGAACGGTATCTGGACCTACCACTACGATGAGGTCATAACCGGTCTTCAGACATGCTTCTCCAACCTGAAGAAAGATGTGTTGAAGAAATTCGACCAGAAGCTGACAACCACGGGTGCAATCGGGGTATCCGCCATGATGCATGGCTATATCCCCACAGACAAGAACTGGAACACCCTCGCCGGCTTCAGGACCTGGAGAAACACCATAACCGGAGAGGCAGCCGAGAAGCTCACCTCCCTCTTCGGCTTCAACATCCCACAGAGATGGTGCATAGCACACTTCCATCAGGCCATTCTGAACAAGGAGCCACACATCAAGGACCTCGCACATGTCGAGACCCTGGCAGCCTACGTCCACAGACTTCTCACAGGAGAGAACGTCCTTGGAATCGATGATGCCTCAGGCATGTTCCCGATAGACAGCACAACCATGGACTACAACAGGGCCATGGCAGAGCAGTTTTTGGACCTTACCGGCTTTGATGTCACAAAGGTCTTTCCGAAGGTCCTTGTAGCAGGACAGAACGCAGGAAAGCTCACCAAGGAAGGTTCACTTCTTCTGGATCCTAGTGGGGAGCTTGAAGCAGGCATCCCACTTGCCCCACCTGAGGGTGATGCCGCGACGGGAATGGTCGCCACGGATTCAATCAGGCTCAGAACAGGAAACGTCAGTGCGGGAACAAGCGACTTTGCAATGGTCGTCACGGACCAGAAGATGGGCGTCCACCGGGAGATCGACATGGTGACCACCCCGTCAGGTCAGCCTGTCGCCATGGTCCACTGCAACAACTGCACAACTGACATAAACAGCTGGGTGAACCTCTTCGGACAGTTCGCAGAGAAGGCAGGCTTCGACATCGACAGGAACAGACTCTTCTCCCTGCTCTACTCGATCTCACTTGAGGGGAAGCCTGACTGCGGTGGCCTTATGAGCTGCAACTACTACTCAGGTGAAGGCGTGACGGATTTCGACGGCGGAATGCCTATCTTCATGCACCGTCCGGACAATCTGGTCAACCTTGCAGACTTCATGAGAACCCACATGATGAGCGCCATGTCCACACTCAAGATCGGCATGGACATACTCAGGAACGAGAACGTGAAAATCGATAAGATCTTCGGCCATGGAGGCTTCTTCAAGACCCCTGTCGCCGGCCAGAGGATTCTCAGCGCCGCAATCAACGCCCCTGTCTCCGTGATGGAGACTGCAGGTGAAGGCGGCCCATACGGAATGGCCCTGCTTGCAGCCTACATGGTCTGGGGCAAGGGAGAGAGCCTTGAGGACTATCTGGACGACCAGGTCTTCAAGGGCAGCAAGACGGAAACGATCATGGCCTCGGATGCAGAGGTCAAGGGATTCGACGACTACATCGCCGACTATAATAAAGTCCTGGATGTAGAGAAGCGCAGTCTGGAGGTGTTCAATGCTTGAGACTCTTAGAAAGAAGGTCCTTGAGGCCAATCTGCTTCTGCCTAAGCACAATCTTGTCACATTCACATGGGGCAACGTCTCCGCCATAGACCGCAGGAAGGGTCTGATCGTCATAAAGCCCTCCGGAGTGGACTACGAGCACATGACAGCTGCCGACATGGTCATCGTCGACCTTGAGGGCAACGTAGTCGAAGGCGATCTCAGACCCTCCAGCGACACACCAACCCATATCGAGCTCTACAAGGCCTTCCCGAACATCGGAGGCGTGGTCCACACCCACAGCCGCTGGGCAACAAGCTTCGCCCAGGCGGGCTGCCCGATTCAGCCTATGGGAACAACCCATGCTGACTACTTCTACGGCCCAATCCCATGCACCAGGTCCCTGACAGATGAGGAGATCCACGGCTCCTACGAGAAGAACACAGGCCTTGTCATCATTGACACCTTCAAGGACATGGACCCTGACGCAGTCCCTGGTGTTCTGGTTCGCAACCACGGCCCGTTCGCCTGGGGAACCGATGCCGCAAACGCGGTCCACAACGCAGTTGTAATGGAGGAGATAGCCTTCATGAACTACCACGCAATCACACTGAATCCACAGGCACCTTGCGTAAGCCAGGGCCTTCTGGACAAACACTACTATAGAAAACACGGAGCGAACGCCTATTACGGGCAGGAGAAGAAAGCATGAAGAAAGAATTCTGGTTTATCGTCGGAAGTCAGGACCTTTATGGGGAGGAGGTTCTCAGAACAGTGGCCACAAGGGCTCAGGAGATGGCCACGGAGCTGTCAAAGGTTCTGCCTTACCCTCTCATCTACAAGGTCACTGCCATGAGCAACAGCCAGATCACGGAGGTCGTCAAGGAGGCCAACCATGATGACAGCTGCTATGGAATAATCACATGGTGCCATACCTTCAGCCCTTCGAAGATGTGGATCAACGGCTTCTCTTCACTTCAGAAGCCATACTGCCACTTCGCCACACAGTACAACAGAGAGATCCCAAACGAGGAGATCGACATGGACTTCATGAACCTCAACCAGGCAGCACATGGTGACCGTGAGCACGGCTTCATCGCAGCAAGGATGAGGATTCCAAGAAAGATAATCGCAGGCTACTGGAAGGACCAGAGCGTACAGAAGCGCCTTGCCCAGTGGATGAAAGTCTGCATCGGAGTCCGCGCCTCCCAGAACATGAGGGTCATGAGGTTCGGAGACAACATGCGTGACGTCGCAGTCACGGAAGGCGACAAGGTCGAGGTCCAGATGAAGCTTGGCTGGCAGGTCAACACCTGGGCGGTGGGCGATCTGGTCAAGGAGATGGCAAAGGTCACAGAGTCAGAGGTCGAGGAGCTCTTCAACGAATACAAGGCAAAGTACGACATTGCAACCGACAACATCTTCGCGATAAAGTACCAGGCCCGTGAGGAGATCGCCATGAAGAGGATGATGGATAGAAACGGTTGCAAGGCCTTCTCCAACACCTTCCAGGACCTCTACGGGATGCAGCAGCTGCCAGGGCTTGCCTCACAGCACCTTATGGCTCAGGGCTACGGCTACGGCGGCGAAGGTGACTGGAAGGTCAGCGCCATGACAGCCATCATCAAAGCCATGGGAGAGAACGAGAACGGTTCATCAGGCTTCATGGAGGACTACACCTACCATCTTGTCCCAGGCCAGGAGTACAGCCTTGGTGCCCACATGCTTGAGGTCTGCCCTTCCCTTGCAGCTGACAAGCCAAGGATCGAGACACACCATCTTGGAATCGGAATGAACGAGAAGGACCCAGCACGCCTTGTATTCGAGGGCAAGGCTGGAAAGGCCATCGTCGCCTCTCTGATCGACATGGGCGGAAGGCTGAGACTCATAGTACAGGACATCGAAGCCGTCAAGCCGATCATGGAGATGCCTAACCTTCCTGTGGCAAGGGTCATGTGGAGAGCAATGCCGAATCTGACGACAGGTCTTGAGTGCTGGATCATGGCAGGCGGTGCACACCACACAACCCTTTCCTATGACGTGAATGCAGAGATGCTTCGAGACTGGGCACGCATCATGGGTATCGAGTTCGTCCACATAGACAAGGACTCCACCCCGGAGAAGCTGGAGCAGGAGCTCTTCTACCACGACGTAGCCTGGAAGCTCAGATAATGATGAAGTGATTGCAATAAAGCCTGGATTGACATCGTCTTTCCAGGCTTTTCTTTTCTCCTCAATAAGTGAGGTTCATGTCGCTCTCGGTCTCCTTCCCGAAGATTTTGTATCTCTTCATGTTGAACCAGTTCGGAAGGTAGAACAGCAGCATTGTGAAGATGATTGACCAGTTCTGCTGGTCGAAGATTCCATCCATCAGGATCTTGAACAGGGCAAGAAGAATAATCACGCCCACAAGGACCATATATGAACGGTTCACCAGCTTCTTGTATTTGAAGGCGCTTCCCTTCCTTCTCAAGGCAAGGATCGAGAAGAAACCAAGCACAATCAAGTACGGATTCACGAAGATCAGGTTCTCGTTGAACCATGTCACATCATGGTTGGTGAATAACATCATGAACAGGAGGATGCTTCCAAGGATGCCGAAGAAGAAGTCGACTATTGCTGAGTATATGTAGTTGGCCCTCTCCTTCCCGAACCAGATAAGGACAAACGATATCAGACCAAGGGCAAAGCCCAGAATGGCCGAGAACAGGACGTTGTCCTGAGGCTTCTCCACCATCTCGGTGTATTTTCCCGAACCTTCAACGATAATCTCTTTCTCAAGGCCGTAGAATTCCATCACAGCCCTCTCCAGGTTCTCTGGAAGGAACATCTCATCCCAGAGGGTGGCCTTGCCGTCGATGTTGCCGCTCTGCAGGAAATCCAGGCCCCACAGGACGAATCTGTTCTGGCAAAGTGCCCTTGAGGCCTGCTGACGATATGTCAGACCCTTCTGCTCCTCTGCCCACAGGCGGAAGGCATCATCTGTTGTGCGGTTTATTATGTCGCGGATCCTGGTGGAGCAGTTGTCGTTGTAGTGGTGGTAGAGGTAGGTGCGGTTGTCAGGCTCCACGTTGATGTTCAGGAACTCTACCACAGCCTTCTTCTGGGCAGCATCCAGAGGAAGAACAACCTGGGACACCCTTCTGCCCTCCTCCTTGATGTACTCAAGCTCGAAATGGG
>DMOO01000056.1 GCA_003456855.1 Sphaerochaeta sp. | reverse complement strand
TGACATGATTTATCTCGCAGGCCTCAAGGACGTTTCTGGTTCCTTCGACATTGGTCCTGATGAAATCCCTCTTCTTGCCCCAGCCCTTCATAAGAGCACCGCAATGGATCACGTAATCAACACCCTTGCAGGCATTCACAATGTCATCTAGATTGCAGAAGTCTCCTTGATAAAGCTCTACACCTTCGTCCTTCAGCTGTGCAAGCTTAGCCTTGTCACGTCCGAACGCAACTACCTGATAACCGTTCTCCTTCAGTTCCTTGACTGTATATCTGCCAAGAAAGCCATAGGCTCCAGTAACGAGCACCCTTGTCATTTTCACCCACCTTGGATTTTAGTTCCCTGCAAAGACAATGATAACATTCCCAAATTAGTAAAACTAGACGCTTTTGCTAAATTTCTCCTCCTTGGCCTTCTGCTGCTCAATTACAGCCTGCTTTCCAAGAGGATAGACGAACCTGAGCAGTATGAAGATGCTCAGATACAGAAGGGCCGGGACCAGAACTGACCAGGTGTACATCTCCGTAAGCGTGCTGTCTGTGATGTTTGCGGTGTTCAGGACATTGCCCTCATAGCCGATCTTGAACAGGGCAAGGTTCACGAAGACTGCGGCGACGCAGTGTCCAAGCTTTCTCATGAACGAGAAGAAGGAGTATGCATAAGGCTCCTCAACCCCGGAGTTCAGAGCGGCATGGTCTATGGCATCGGAGGCGATGGACCAGGTGAGCAGATAGATGAAGGTCGTGCCGACACCTGAGATCAGGAGCACCACGATGTACAGCCAGACGTTCTTGGTGTGCATCAGGAACAGAATCAGGTTCCCGACTCCAGCCGCCAGGATTCCGTAGGCGCAGATCTCCCTGCGGCCGAAGCGGTTTCCGATCTTGGTTGCAAAGAACATCATCACTGCAACAGGAAGGTACTGGAAGACAGTTGGAAGCATCGTCAGACCCGGTGCATCGAAGTAGTACTGGAAAAGATAGGCGCTGTAGCTCATCGAGAACTGCTGTGACGCAAGATAGAGCATTGCCACAATGGCGGCCACAACGAATGCGCGGTCGGCAAGCAGAGCCTTCATGCTCTTCATGAAGATGCCCTTCCTCTCCTTCTTGCTCGGCTCGACGATCCTTTCCTTGGTGCCCTTGTACAGGACAATGTAGGAGAGCATCGAGAGCACTGCGATTATGCAGACACCTGTTATGATGATCGGATAGCTCATCCTCTTGATGCCGTCAACGCCCTTCTCGTAGCAGAAGCTTATCAGAACCAGAGCCGGGATTGCACCGAAGACGCCACCGACTGAACGTGCAACCGACAGGGATGCACGCTCCGAGCTGTCGATCGTCACAGCCTGCGCCAAAGAGCCGTAAGGCACGTTAAGGCAGGTGTAGACCATGCCGAACAGGATGTAGGTTATGCAGGCATACACGAAATACCCAGTTCTGGAGAGCCCTGGAATCTTCAGGAACATCAGGACCGTGCAGGCGGCCAGAGGGACAGCGAACCATTTGAACCATCTTCTGTAGCGCCCTGTCGAATCAGGATGGAGCCTTGCAATCACATGGCCGCAGATCGTGTCGTTTGCCGCATCCCAGAAACGGGCAAGGACAAAGAGCAGCATTATGCTGATCACACCCAGGCCCAGGACATCGGTGTAGTACTTCTGCAGCACAGACTGCACAAGCCCGAAGGTCACACCGCTTGCGACCTCTCCCATTCCATAGCTGAACTTCTCTTTCCAGCGAA
Organism: Sphaerochaeta sp.; assembly: GCA_003456855.1. GTDB lineage: Bacteria > Spirochaetota > Spirochaetia > Sphaerochaetales > Sphaerochaetaceae > UBA9732. The sequence goes on along the minus strand of DMOO01000056.1, from coordinate 3,823 downwards.
TGCCGGACATGCTGTTGGCGCTCTGCTCCATAGATATCAAAGCTCCTTGGTCCTGTCGTCAGCATCACCCTTCACAAGGTGCCAGAGTCTTCCGCCCTTCCAGGCATGGAAGGTCTCTCCGGTCAGACCATAGTAGGTGTCCTTGTATGTGAAAAGAAGGATGTTGCCGAATAGAATCGAAAGGAACGAGATCTCATTGAGCGGGAATGTGTACTCGCCTATGACAAGTCTGTCCCTGTACATCTCAAGCTTGTCCTTGAGAATGTCCTTGTTGGTGTAGTCCTCCAGCATGGTGTAGAGGGTCACGTTCTCGTCTGTGAACAGCAGCTCATCACCCTTGGACTCGACATATTTATCGAACTGAGGCTCCTCCCAGCGCATCCACTCAAGGACGTTGTCATATGGAAGACATTCGCCCTCCAGGAAACCCTTGTCGTTGTAGACGCCCTTCATGCCGCACTTTGTGCAGTGGAAAGAGTCGCCTTCGGTCTGGATGGTGTCCATGCCTCCGCACTTTGGGCACATGAACAGGACATGCTCCATACCCTTTGCCTTGTCCGTTCCGATATAGTCCCAGTTCTTCTCCCTCTGGGTCTCGTAGGCGTTCTCGTAGGTGTCGCGGTTGATTATGTCCGTGACCTCCTGAGGAGTCATCTTCTTGAGCTCCTCGGAGCTGTAGACACCCATGACCTTGCCCTCCACGTGGCCGGTTCTCTGGTGCTGTCTGGCCCAGCGTGGATAGGTGAAGTAGCCTCCGATGACCTTGTAGGTCACAAGCGCTCCGCCCGTCTTCTTGACAAGCTTGCCAAGTGCAAGCGATGCAGGGATGGTCTCGCCGTGGAAGGATCTCTTGCCCTCCGGGAAGAGACAGACGTTGTAGCCCTGCTTGATGCGCTTGATCATCTCCTTCACCGCCTCAAGTGAGGCGCCTCCCTTCGGAAGAGGGATCGGATTGATCAGGACCCTGAGCAGTTTGCCGTATGTCTTGTTCCTAAGAAGGTGCTCACCGCAGACGTAGTACATATGCCTCTTGCTGGCAAGGCCTGCAAAGAGCATGTCCTCCTCTGTGGTGTGGTTGGAGATCATTATGTATGGCTCACCGACCTTCGGAACCCTGTCGGTCGTGAAGCTGTATTTCTTCTTTGTGACACGCTTTGCGACGTAGTACACAAGCCTGTAGGAGAACTTGTTGATAAATACCTTGAAACTCATACTCTTCCTAAAGACGTATTAATTTTGAGCAACAGACGTCTTTTAGGATATTTTAGTACATCATCTATCGATTTTCCACCAAAGTATTCAAAACAACAACCAAAAGGTATAACATCTGCATATCATGAAACGGATACTGGTCTTCCTTAGGAAAGAGATGATGCTGACTCTGTCACTTGCAGCGGCAATTGTGGCGCTTGTCATAACACCGCCTGACAGGACGCTGCTTGAAAACATAGACTGGAGAACACTCGGGACCCTGTTCATGATGCTCACAGTGCTTGAGGGCTTCAAGAAGGAGAACGTATTCGAACCTCTGATCCGGTTCAGCACCAAATTCAGGACAATGAGGGGTCTCTCCCTGTTCCTTGTCTTCGGTGTCTTCTTCACATCAATGTTCGTGACAAACGACGTGTCCCTGATAATCTTCGTCCCTCTCACAATCATGCTTCTAAGACAGGCCGGCAAGGAGAGGTTCATTCTTCCGACAATATCACTGGAGAACATAGCAGCCGTACGCGGATCAATGCTCACCCCGTTCGGAAGTCCACAGAACCTCTTCCTCTACGGGAGATTCGGAGTGAGTGCCGGGACATTCCTGCTGCACATGCTTCCATTGTGTGCGTTCTCGGCTTTGCTTCTTGTACTGTTCATTCTCTTCATGACAAGGAAGGAGACCCAGACCATAGGCTTTGATTCTCCAAAAGAGGAGAAAGGAGAACCTAACAAGGTCAGAAGGACAGCCTACCCGATTCTCTTCATACTCGTCCTTGCTGTCATAGTCACAAGGACAGACCTCTGGCCATATGCCGTTCTGGTGATACTGGCTTCAATGCTTATTCTGGACAGGCGGATTCTTCTGAAGACGGACTATGTGCTTCTTGCCACCTTCCTCTGCTTCTTCATATTCTCCTCATCAATCACGCGGAACCCCAGAATCTCGGACTTCCTGAGCAGAATCGTCTCGGGAAACGAATACTGGTGGGCAATCGGAATCAGCCAGATTATATCGAATGTGCCTGCATCGATTGTCCTCTACCCGTTCACAACCAACAATGCGGGTCTTATATACGGATTGGACACTGCAGGCCTATGCTCGCTGATAGGATCCCTGGCCTCGGTGATAAACTACAGAATCTATGTACGTGAATTCCCTGGCAAGGGTGGACAATTCGTGAAGACCTTCACCCTGATCAGTTGGGCTTTCTTCTCAATTGTTGTTATTCCTGGCTATCTTCTCAGCTTCTGGGCCTTCATTTGATGTGCTTGAAGTTTCCGTAGGCCCTGTTGATCGAGGATGCAATGACGAAGGTTCCCGGATACTTGGCAATGATTCTCTCGAAGTCTGCGATCTGGAGTCTGTTCACAACGCAGATCAGAAGGCTCTTGTCCGTGTGGGAGTACATTCCGACTGCAGGAAGCATGGTGCATCCGTGATGGAGCTGGATCATGACATCGTGTGCAATGTCCTCAGGATTGGAGGTTATGATCTCGAACTTGGCTGCCACTCTCATACCCTTGATGATGGCATCACTGACTCTGGTCGTGACAAAGCTGTAGACGATGCAGAGAATGACCGGGACATAGTCGAAGCCGTAGGCGAAGAACGACATGGTGGCGACCACCACGTTGATCGAGAAGATCAGGGTCATCATCGGGAACTCGCGGTGCTTGTAGTTGATGAGTGCGGCCACGATGTCCATTCCGCCGGTGCTTCCATCAAGTCTGAGTGCAACACTGTAGATTGCACCGTTGAAGACTCCGGCAGCGATTGCAGCCATGATCTTCTCGCCTCCATCCTGGGCGTAGAAGGCAATTGAGGACAGGTCAAAGTTCTTCAGGATTATGCTTGCAACGGAGAAGCTCACAACGTATATGAAGGTTGTTATGGCAAAGCGCTTCTTCAGGAAGAACCACGACACGATCAGAAGCGGGATGTTCAGGATCAAGGAGAGATAACCGAAGGTGAAGCCGAAGAGATGCCTGATTATTATCAGGATACCGTTCAGGCCTGCTGCGGCGAAGTTGTTCGGGAAAACGAAGATCTCGTAGTTCAATGCCCCGCCGATTGCGATCAGGACAATGAGTAAGTTCTTGAGAACACGTGAGATGGTGCCATCTTTCTTCATCCGGAATCTCCTAGGCCGAATCCTACAGCCTTTTTACTAATTTCTCAATACTTTTGAATGTCGTTGACCGGCACAGGACACATTGGTAAACTCGTTTAGAGTGGGGGCTTGGAAATGCATATCGCATATTGGGTTTTCTATGGCATTGTAACACTTCTCTTCGGCGCGGTGCTGGAGCTGAACAAGAACACGATCATCGGTTGGATACTGCTGGTAATCCTGGCGGTCATCTTCCCTGTCCTATACATGACAAAGCTTTCAAACGGACGTTGGTTCGTCAAGCTCATCGCCTGGCTTGCGTACTTCGCCCTCTTCTTCGGCATCCTTCTTGCGACCTGGCCACCGGTGAAGGCAGTACCTGCATCGGATGACCCGAAACCGGAGCAGACCGGAACCATAATGACGGAGGACGGCCTTGTGCGCGGAGTCTACAGCAAGGACCACACCGTTGAGATCTATACCGGAATCCCTTATGCAAAGGC
>DMOO01000130.1:7117-12914 GCA_003456855.1 Sphaerochaeta sp. | reverse complement strand
CTGTGTCATAGCCGTTCGGGAGTCTCATGATGAACGGATGGATGTGGGCCTTCTTTGCGACCCTTACAACATCGTCCATCGTTGCGTTCTCCGAACCGTAGGCTATGTTCTCATAGACGGTTCCCCTGAACAGCCAGGTGTCCTGCAGAACCATGGCATAGGCGGCCCTGAGAGATGGCCTTGTGTAGTCCAGCTCGTTCTTGCCGTCCACCCTGATCTCTCCACTATCACAGTCGTAGAAGCGCATAAGAAGGTTTATCATGGTGGTCTTTCCGGCTCCGGTAGGGCCAACAATTGCAATGAGTCTGCCATGTGGGGCATTGAAGCTCAGATTGTGGAGGATCGTCTTGCTAGGCACATAGCCGAAGGAGACGTCATCGAAGCAGACATCGCCCTTGACCTGGGTGAGCTCTGTTGCATTCTCTCTGTCCGGGATCTCCTCAGGCTGGTCAAGCAGGTTGAAGATTCTCTCTGAGGCTGACAGAGCGGAGAATATCTCGTTCATTATGTTGGCTATCTCGTTGATAGGGCCCGAGAACTTCCTTGAATACAGTATGAAGGAGGATATCTGGCCCAGGGTCACTATGCCTCCCATGTAGAGGAAGGAGCCCAAGGCTGCTATCAGACCAAGGGACATGTTGTTGATCATTCCCATAGATGGTCCGATGGCGACGCCTCTGCTGTCTGCATTGTAGTAGGCGTCAGCTGCGGTGGTGTTCACCTGTGCGAAGTTCTCGCAGACCTGGTCCTCGTAGGCATAGGCCTGGATGGTCTTCTCTCCGGAGAACATCTCCTCGACGAAGCCGTTCATGGCACCGTAGCTCTTGGACCTCTTGATGTACAGTGGCCTTGTCTTCTTCTTGATGTACACAGTGTAGGACACTGAGATAGGGATGGTTATAAGCACTATGACAGCCAGATAAGGCGATATCTTAATCATCATGAAGAGAGAGCCAAAGACAGTCACCATGCTTGTCATGATCGCGACTATGTCGGTCTGGATTGAGGCTGCAACAACGTCAACGTCATAGCTCACGCGGCTTATGATGTCTCCTGCCTGGTTAGTGTCGAAGAAAGAGACCGGAAGCCTTGAGAGCTTCTCGAAGCACTCCTTTCTCAGTCTCTTTGCCGTACGCTTGGCGACAAGTGTCATAAGGAGGTTGATCCCTATTGAGATCAGAGAAGATCCCAGATAGAACACGAGCATGAGCCTTACATAGTAGAAGACCTTTGTGAAGTTGACCTGCCCCTTTCCTGCAGCGGCCTCGTTTATGGCCTTGCCTGCAAGGCTTGGGCCAATGAGGGTAAGCACGTTTGCGGTGAAGCTCAGAATCAGTGCAAACAGCACCAGCATCTTGTAGTCCTTCACGAAGGCCAGGATTCTTCTCAGGGCCTTCTTGCCGTCCTTTGGTCTGGAATAGTTGGTGTTCTTAGGTGGCATTTCAGACCTCCCCCATCTGAGTCTCGAAGATCTCCCTGTACTGAGGAGTGCTCTTCAGAAGCTCTTCATGTGTCCCAAGTCCTATCACCCTACCCTCGTCCAGGACCATTATCTGGTCAAGGCCCATGATGGAGCTGACTCTCTGGGCAACAACCACAAGGGTCGTGTCCTTGAGATTGTCTGCGATGTTGTGTCTGAGCTGTGCGTCGGTCTTGTAGTCCAGTGCACTTGAGCTGTCGTCAAGAATCAGTATGTCAGGGTTCGCAGCCAGGGCCCTGGTGATCAGAAGCCTCTGCTTCTGGCCTCCGGAGAAGTTGGCTCCGTGTATGGCGGCCTCGTGCTGGTACCTGTCATCGTAGCCTTCTATGAACTCGCTTGCCATTGCACTGTCGGCGGCCTGCTTCATAGCCTCTTCAGAGACCTCCCTGCCAAAGGAGATGTTCTCTGAAATGGTATCTGCAAATATTGCATCATTCTGGAAAACCACACCAAAGTGTCTTCTCAGGTCATCGATGTCATAGCTTCTGACATCCTTGCCATCAACGTAGACATGGCCCTCCTGAGGGTCGTAGAACCTCATGAGCAGGTTGATTATGGTTGTCTTTCCACTTCCGGTGGCACCTATGATTCCAAGGCTTCCACCCTTCTTTATCTGAAGGTTGATGTTGTAGAGGGTCTTCTCCCTCTGGCCTCCTGCGAACTTGGCCCTATCCTCTTCGGTTCTGGCGTTCTCTATCGAGCCGTAGCTGAAGGAGACGTCGTCGAACACTATGTAGCCATCCTTGTCGGTACCGGGGGCGTCCTCAATGGTCTCGAGTCCGTCAGGCCTGTCTATGACTGAGGATATTCTATTTGCGGAGGCGTTGGCCTTGGACATGTTCAGGAAGAACCTGTTCAGGATAAGAACACCCATCAGGATCATCTGGAAGTAGGACAGGAAGGCAAGGATCACACCAGGCTGGGTCACGCCCTTGTTGACCCTGAAGGCTCCGAAAAGCACAACCAGTGTAAGACCCACGTTCATGAACAGGCTGATCACAGGTCCTGGCAGGGACATGACTATGCTTGCCTTGATCTCGGACCTGTTCATCTGCTCGTTGGCATCTGCGAATCTGCGCTTCTCATAGTCCTCTTTCGAGAGGGCCTTGATGACCCTGATACCCGTGATGTTCTCACGCATTATCCTGACTATGCTGTCCAGTCTGGTCTGGACGATGTCATAGAGAGGTATTCCCTTTCTGGAGATTATGACAACCGCAACCAGAAGAATCGGGGCAAGGCTTATGAGGACCATTGCAAGACCCCTGTCCATTGTCAGTGTCACGAAGATTCCACCGAAGAGGAGGATCGGTGCCCTGATCGCCAAAGTCTGGACCGTCTGCATGAAGGACTGCAGATTGTAGGAGTCAGATGTCATTCTGGAGATCAGTGACGGAAGACCTATGTCGTCCAGCTGGTCACCTGAGAGGTTTATGGATTTTGTGAATAGGTCCTGTCTCACCTTGTATATGCACTTGCGCGCGATTCTGACGGAGCCGCGGTTGGCTCCAACGTTCAGGAATCTGGCTATGATTGCAAGGGCTATCATCACAAAGCCCCATATCAGAATCTGCCTCACGTCTTTCTGGGGAGCTATGTCATCAACCATGTGCTCGAGTATGTATGGAAGCAGAAGCTCGGTTCCGGTAGCCGACAGCTTCACCAACATAACGAGAATTATGGATTTAAGATGTTTCCTCATATAGGACCATATGAATTTCATACGGACGAATTATGTCACAATAGCAAAAAAAATCAAACAGACTGCAAGTATATTAATGTTTAATTTTTTCTGTATTGCAAACATTACAATGATTTGATAGATTTCCAGTGATGAAACACGAATTAGAGTATGCATTCCCAATTCACTTTGTTTTAAATACATGAAAGGTACCGGTTTTGACCGGTATTTTTTTTGCCTTAAGGAGGAGATGATGAACAGTTTCAAAGGCAGATCACTATGCGTCATAGACGATTTCTCCAAGGAGGAGAGGCTCTATCTCTTCTCCCAGGTCAGAAAGCTCAAGCAGGCAGTCAAGGAAGAGGACACCAGGACAATGGATTCCTTCAGGATCAACGACCCTGACTTCGGAATCTACGAGGTCTTCCTCGAGGACAGCACAAGAACCAAGGAGAGCTTCAGAAACGCAGCCAATTTCCATCATGCCAAACTCACAGAGATGAGCGCCGACAACTCCTCCTTCAACAAGGGCGAAAGCTATGCCGACACCTTCAACACCCTCTGCGGATACAACAACAGGATCTTCGTCATCAGAAGCAAGGTCGAGGGCGTCTGTGCACACCTCTCCCAGGAGTGCTCACAGTATGCGAAGAGAAACAACCTCCCCTTCACACCTGCCTTCATAAACGCAGGAGACGGAAAGCATGAGCACCCGACCCAGGAGCTTCTGGATGAGTACTCCTTCCTTGAGGACAACGACTGGGAAACCTCGGAGATACACATCGCACTGGTCGGAGACCTCTACCATGGCCGCACCGTCCACAGCAAGGCTGATGGGCTGAAGCTCTGGGACAAGGTCAAGGTTGACCTGATCGCCCCGGCAGAGCTCGCAATGCCCGAATCCTACGTCACAAAGATGAAGGACAACGGATTCGAGATCAGGACCTTCGAGTCCATCGAGCAGTATCTGGAGCAGAAGGACATAGCCACAAAGTGGTACTTCACAAGACCTCAGCTCGAGAGAATGGGAGAGAAGATCCTTGCAAAGGCGGACATGCTCAGAGCATCGATAACATTCAGGGAGTCCTTCATGGACAAGCTTCCGGAGGGAACCAAGTTCTACCATCCACTTCCAAGGCACAAGGTCCATCCAACAATCCCGACCTTCCTTGACGACACACCGCTGAACGGCTGGGAGAAGCAGTCCATCAACGGAATGTACTGCAGAATAGTGCTTCTGGCTCTGGTTGCAGGAAGAATCGGAGATGACTTCAAGGCAACTGAGACCGTCAAGGAAGAGATCAAGGAAGACCCATGGATCGTAGAGGTCCAGCCAAGCCCGGTGCAGAAGAAGGAAGAGGTCTCCGAGGGAGTCAGACCTATCAGGGACGGTGTCGTGATTGACCACATCTGCAAGGGAGACAGCCCATATGACATCAGAAAGCACATGATCCTGATCAGACGTGTCATGGACATCGATGGCCTGAAAGGTGGAGAATGGGTCAGCCAGAGCTCAAACGGAGAGTTCAAGGGCATCATTTTCAGACCTGGCAAGCTCTCCCTTGACCACAAGCAGATCAAGCGCCTTGCAGCGGTTGCACCAGGCTGCACCCTGAACATCATCCAGGACGGAAAGGTCGCGAAGAAGTTCAGGACCTCACTCCCACCAAGGATCTACAACTTCAACGACCTGATGTGCACCAACGAGGCCTGCATCTCGAACGACAGCCAGAACGAGAACGTCCAGGCCATGTTCACAAAGACACATGACAACAGATACACCTGCGCCTACTGCGGCAGGGTCCACACCTTCAAAGAGATATTCAAGCATTGACCGAAAGGAGAGAAAAATGGAGAACACAAGCTATTCATATGACATCGCCAGATGTGCACTTGAGATGGGAGCCATAAGACTTTCACCTGAGAAGCCTTTCTGCTGGGCAAGCGGCTACTATATGCCGATCTACAACGACAACAGAACCCTGCTGGGAGACTGGAGGGCAAGAGAGCTCGTGGCAAAGGCCTTCGAGGAGATTCTCTCCAAGCTTGGATACGACCCTGACAACATCGCCGGAACCAGCACAGCCGGAATCCCGCACGCCACAACACTGGCAGACAGACTGAAGAAGCCCGTCTCCTATATAAGGTCATCGTCAAAGGACCACGGACTCCAGAACCAGATCGAGGGTCTTGGAAGGGCCAAGGGCTATGAGGGAAAGAACGTCGTCCTGATCGAGGATCTGATCAGCACCGGAATGTCATCAATCAAGGCCGTCAAGGCAATCCAGGAAGCCAATGGAAAGGTTCCCTACTGCCTGACGATCTTCTCATATGGAACAGACCAGGGGAAGGAGGCCTTCGCCTCACTGGATCCGGCCTGCAAGCCAGTGACTATTCTTGACTACAACTACGTGATTCCAATCGCCAAGGAGATCGGATACATCAAGCCGGAGCAGGAGGCCATGCTCCTTGAGTGGTCTGCCTCCCCGTTCACCTGGGGCGAGAAGCACGGATGGAAGAAGGAGGAGAGATGATGAACTACATACAGCTGCTTGAAGGCACGGCAAGACAGGCGGGAAACTGCACATGCCTCGGAATAGACCCCAACTTCTCAGCCCTTCCGGAGGGCCTTGGTA
>DMOO01000130.1:0-7036 GCA_003456855.1 Sphaerochaeta sp. | reverse complement strand
CCTTCAGCTCTTCGAGGAGATAGACAAGGCAGGCCTCAAGGTCGCCTCGGTCAAGCCGAACATCGGATACTTCTCACGTCTGGACAAGCCACTTGAGGGTGACTTCGGAGGATCGCTTGCCTTGGCAGACATCGTCAAGGCCCTTCCTGCAAGACCCTTCATCCTTGATTCAAAGCGCGGAGACATCGCAACCTCATCTGCCAACTATGCCTTCGAGGCCTTCAGAAGCTGGGGCGCAGACTGTGTGACGGTCTCACCTTACATGGGATCGGACAGCATCAACCCGTTCGCACTTGCAATCGGAGAGGATGCCAAGGACAAGGGATTCTACATCCTGAACAGAACCAGCAACCCTGGAGGAAAGGATCTTCAGAACCAGATGATGGAGGATGGAAAACCTGTCTATATGCATGTTGCACAGCTCATTTTGAATTGGAACACCGAATATAGTTCCGGAATCGGAGCAGTTGTTGGCGCCACAAACCTCAGAGAGTTCGAGGAGCTGGCTGCCTTCTATGCAGACAAGAAGGTCCCTCTTCTTATCCCTGGAGTCGGAAGCCAGGGAGGATCCGCACCTGATGTCATCGGCATCATGAGAAAGGTCGGCTATCCACTTGAGCTTTGCAGAATCAACTCCTCCTCCGCCCTCACCCATCCATGGGCAAAGAGGAAAGAGGCGGCACCTGCCAACTGGAAGCAGGTCTGCATCGACTCAATCAGGAAATTCACGGAGGAATGCAGCCTGTGACACGTAGAGCCTTTCCAATGGGACACAAGGACAAGTCTGTCCATCTTGCAACGGTAAGCGGCGTGGCCTCGACAAAGCCAGAGCTTATCAGATGGTTCGACCAGAAGGTTCCGGCAGTTGACATAGTCACGACCAAAAGCTTCCAGGTCCGTCCGAACCCAGGCAACAGGGAGCCTGTCATCTGCGAGACAAGCGAAGGCAACTTCGGCAACTCGGTGGGACTTAGGAATCCTGGACTGGAAGTAGCGCTTCCACCTTTACAGAAGCTCAGGGAGGACGGTCTCAGAGTCTGGCTCAACGTCTCTGTCTCAGCTGACAACCCAGAGGACTTCACAACCTTGGTCAAGGCCTTCGATGAGGTTGCGGACTCCATAGAGCTCAACTTCTCCTGCCCACATGCAAAGGCAGGTTTCGGAGCATCCATAGGAAAGGACATCTGCGTAGCCTCGGACTACGTCAGACAGATATGCGAATCATATCCGGAGAGAAAGAGCCTGCTGTTCATCAAGCTGACACCGAATGTGGACAACATCGGAGAGATTGCCAAGGCAGTGATGGAATGTGGAGCCGATGGAATCACCGCCATCAACACAGTCGGACCTGAGCTTCACACAGACCCTGTCTCAGGAAAACCTATTCTCCAGAATGCACTCGGAGGCAAAGGTGGAAAGTCAGGTGAATGGGTCTACGACAGGGCAATAGAGGCCATCAAGGAGATCAGACAGGCAGTTGGAGACGATGTCCCGGTCATCGGCATGGGTGGAGTCTCAGACGGTAGACAGTGCTCCGAGATGATCAAGGCCGGAGCCGATGCAGTTGGAATAGGTTCGGCCCTGGCCCATGTAGGCCAGCAGAACTGGACACCTTACTTTGATGCTGTCAAGGCGGAGTCCGAAGCCCTGCTCAAGGGACAGGATGCAGAGATAGCTTCCAGAGCCATGCTCACCAAGGGAAGCACAATGAAATACAGAGCCTACACAGTCACGGAGGTCAAGCTCCACTGCGAAGACACTCTGCTTCTGACCCTTGATGGAAGCATGAAGGACTTCCAGGCCGGCGAGTTCGTGTTCCTCTGGCTGCCGGGAATAGGAGAGAAGCCCTTCAGCGTGGCTAAGGCTGAGCCCCTGATGTTCATAATCAAGAAGCGCGGTGCCTTCACCCAGGCGGTGTTCGACCTCAAGGAAGGTGACACCATCTTCCTCAGAGGACCATACGGGGCGAAGACGGAGACCCCGAAGGCAAGTAAGGCCGTCATAGTCGCCGGCGGAACCGGAGAGGCTGTGGCCCTGCCGCTGGCAGAGGAACTGGCAAGGCAGAACGTTCCGATGAGCTTCCTTGTAGGTACAAGTGTTGATGGAAACAGAGGTATACTTGCTCAGGAACTTGGCAAATTCGGACACTATATCTGCGTCTCAGACAATGGAAGGCCAGGAAGAATCCTTGATGAGATAATCCCGGAAGTCGGCAGATTGACAGTGGATGAGACACCTCTTGATGACCTTGTCTTCTACCTCATCGGGCCAGAGGTCTTCATGAAGATAGCAGGCAGGAAACTTGAGAACATAGGTGTGGAACCCGACAGGGTCCTGCTCTCGATGGAGAGGAACACCATGTGTGGAATTGGACTCTGTGGAGAGTGTTCCTGCGGCGGTAGACTTGCCTGCCAATGGGGGACATTCATGAGCCTCGATTTACTTGAAAAGGAGAATGTACTGTGACAGATCCACATGTGCACTTCAGAGACTGGAACCAAAGCAACAAGGAGACGGTTCTCCATGGAATGGAGACTGGAGCAAAGATCGGCTTCAACGTCTTCTTCGACATGCCCAACACAAACCCGCCTGTTACAAACAGGGAGAATGCAATCCAAAGGATCCACCTTGGTGAGTATGGCGAAAGGGAGCTTAAGCATAAAGGCTTCGACGTGCACTACCACCTCTATCTTGGGATCACACCTGATCCAAGCCAGATAGAGGAGATGGTCAGGACCTATCAGCTGTTCTTCCCCAGAGTCTGCGGGCTCAAGATGTTCGCCTCCCAGTCAACAGGCGACATGGGAATTGTAGGCAAGAGATCCCAGCAGGGGATCTACTCGAAACTTGCAGAACTTGGCTACGAGGGTGTCCTTGCAGTCCACTGCGAGAAGGAGGAGCTGTTTGTAAGGACAGCATCCAAACACGCAGACGTGCGTCCTGCAGCCAGCGAGGTGCAGTCTGTTAAAGACCAGATAGACTGCGCCGAGAAGGCAGGCTTCAAGGGCACGCTCCATATTGCCCACATAAGCACAGCAGGTGCCTTGAAGGCAGTCTGTGATGCCAGAACCAGAGGGATTGTAAAGATCACCTGCGGAGCAACGCCGCATCACATACTCATGAACAGGGACAAGGAAACAGAGATCGTCAAGATGAACCCACCGCTAAGGGACGAATCTGACAGGCTGGCAGTATGGAACGGACTCTTCGACGGTTCTGTGGACTGGATAGAGAGCGACCATGCCCCTCATACACTTGAGGACAAGCAGAAGGGAGCAAGTGGAATACCTGGGATGGAGGGAATGCTCCTAGCCATAAAGGCCCTTAGGGAGGCCGGCATGGAAGAGGACAGGCTTAACGCCCTTCTTGGCGCCAATGCACTTGAGGCCTTCGGTATCCACCAGATACCCACAAAGGTCCCAAAGGTGACAAAGAAGCTTCTTGACATAGCCAGAAAGGCCTATCCGATCTCAGCCTGGAGTTGAGTCCCCGTCCTTTTTCTCTTTTTTCCTGAAGACAACAAGAAGCCCCAGAAGGTAGTTCATTATGCCCACCAGGATGGCGGCTATTGCCTTCATGCCCACAGGCCACCAGGCAAGCCTGTCCACGGTCACGTACATGAAGAGCATGTTGAACAGTCCGGTCAGGGCCCTGAACCAGTAGAAGGACAGAAGCTCCTTGATGACAACAGAGAATTCCCATTCCTTGGACCTGTAGACGAAGATCTTGTTGGTGAAGAACGCGAAGGTGATCGTGATTATGATGGCAATCACGGTGGACACCATGTTGCGCAGCCCTATGACCTCATAGAAGAGCCAGTACAGAAAGGTCTCAAGCAGTGTGGCCATCAGGCCGAAGACCATGTATACGATAAAGGTCCTGTATTTATCCCAGAGTCTCTTCAGTATGGTCATATCTTGTCCTGGAGCGAAGGACTGTCCTTTGTAAGCTTCTTCAAGGTCAGATCCTCGGCCTTGTCGTTGGCAAGGCGCAGGTTGTTCTCGCAGCCAAGGAGGTAGTCCTTGGTCTTCTGCAGGGCTGCCATGCTCTTGTCGATCTCCTTGATGGCATCGGCGAACTTCTCCGAAGCAAGTCTGTAGTTTCTGCCGAACTTGTCCTTGAACTCCTCGAGCTTGCTGTTGAAGTTCTCTATGTCGATGTTCTGGTTTCTCACCACCGCAAGCTCCTTCTTGTACTCCACGGAGTTCCTTGCGGCATCGCGGAGGATAGTAATCATTGGAATGAAGAACTGGGGCCTGATGACATACATCTTCTCATAGCGGTATGAGACGTCCACGATGCCGGCATTGTAAAGCTCACTGTCAGGCTCGAGCATGGAGACCAGGACTGCGTACTCGCAGCCCTTCTCCCTTCTGTCCTTGTCCAGCTTGGCGAAGAAGTCCTCGTTCTTATGCTTCTTGGACCTGGATGCATCCTCATCCATCTCGTTCTTCATCTCGAACATGATCGAGATGTATTCTACTCCATCCTGGCTGTCCCTGAAGATGAAGTCACCCTTGGAGCCGCCGGAGGCATCGTTGTCCTTGTCGAAGTAGGCGTGCGGGAAGGCGGTTGCACGAAGTCTGTTGAACTCTATCATGCAGTGCTGCTCAAGGCTCTCTCCAAGAAGCTTTGTGGACATGCGGGTCTTGAAGTCCTTGTAGCGTGCAATCTCCTCGTCCTTCATCTTGAGCATGGTGTCATAGCTGTCCTTCGCATTCTTCAGGGCAAGCTCCTTCTCCGAGTCCTTAGTCTCAAGTCTCTGCTTCAGGGTGGCGATGCTCTGCCTGTCATCCGCAAGCTGTCTGTTGAACTCCTCCACCTTGCTCTGAACCGCAAGCTGCTTGTCGGCGTCGCTTCTCTCTATGACACCCTTGAGCCTGAGTATCTCCATGTCCTTCTGGCTCGAGACCCTCTGGACCTCTGACTCCAAGGTCGTCTTCATGCTCTCGGCTGCCGAATTGAGCTTGTCGGTAAGCCTCTCTATCTCGTTCTGAAGTCTCTGAAGCTCCCGGTCCTTGGCGCCGAGCTCGGTCATGTGAAGTCTGTTGAGCTCAAGTTCCTTGGCTTTTACAGAACTCTGAACATTGGCTTTCAATGCATTTTCAAACTCATCATTTCTAATCTGGGCTATTATTTCAGCATACTCAGAACCTTCCATCTTGAAGGTCATGTGGCAGTTCGGACAGGTAATCTCTTTCATCTTCAGGCTCCCATATTCAATTATACAATCGAAATCCGTCCTTGACCACTTCTGCGCGTTGATTCAGAATAATGGCAGGAGCAAAAGCGATGGAGAACATTGATACCGAGCTTGTTGAACTTTGCAGGGATCTTATCAGACAGCCCAGCCTTTCCGGGCAGGAGGAAGGCGTGGCCATGGTCATAAAGAAGAAGATGGAGGACCTTGGCTACGATGACATACACATCGATGACTACGGCAATGTTATCGGTGGTTTCTTCGGGAAGCGTCCTGGAAAGACCGTGGTCATGGACGGCCATATTGACACCGTAGACATCTCAGACAGATCAAGGTGGACCCACGACCCGTTTGCAGCAGATATTGACAATGGAAGGATTTACGGCCGTGGAACATCAGACATGAAGGGCGCTGACAGTGCCATGATCATAGCAGCGGCGAGATTCGCCAGGAATCGGGACTTTGCAGGAAAGGTATACGTCTCATGCTCCTGTCAGGAGGAGATCTTCGAAGGCGTCTCCACCAGAGCGGTCTCCGAGTACTGCAGACCAGACTACGTGATAATCGGAGAATCCACACAGCTCAGATTGAACATAGGACAAAGGGGAAGAGCCGAGATAGTGGTGGAGACAGAGGGCAAGACCTGCCACTCCGCCAACCCGGAGAAAGGCGTCAATGCAGTGAGGCACATGGTTGCCCTGCTTGAGGAGATATTCAAGATAGAACCGGCAGAGCACCCGCTTCTCGGCAAGGGGATGATGGAGCTTACAGACATAGTCTCATCTCCTTTCCCTGGGCAGTCAGTGGTTCCAGGATTGTGCACTGCAACCTTTGATAGACGCCTAATTGTCGGTGATACACCAGAAATTATTCTTGAACCAATAAACCAGGCCATCGAGAAAGTCAGAGCAAATTTGCCTAATCTAAAAGCAAGGTGCTATATCCGCGAAGGTGAGCACCCAAGCTGGAAGGGCATGAACGTCAAGGCTACTAGGTTCTTCCCAGGCTGGGTCCTGGACAAGGATGACGAGCTAGTAAGGAAGGCCTACAAGGGAATAACTGAGGCCGGAGTCAAGACAGAGCTCTCCCACTACTCCTTCTGCACCAACGGGAGCCACTTCTGCGGAGAGGCTGGAATCAAGACCATAGGCTTCGGTCCCTCCCTTGAGAACCTGGCCCACACCATTGACGAGTACATAGAGATAGACCAGCTTCAGAAGGCCGAGCTTGGCTACGAGGGAATCCTGAAGGAGCTGTTGAAATGAGCGAGCTCAAGACGGTAAGGGTTGTCGCTGCTGTCATCAGGGCCGGAAACAGGATCTTTGCCACTGCCCGCGGCTATGGGGACTACAAGGGCTGGTGGGAATTCCCGGGTGGAAAGATCGAGCAGGGGGAGACCCCTCAGCAGGCCTTGAAGCGAGAGATCGAGGAGGAGCTGGACACGGAGATAGAGGTCGGTGACTACATCGACACCCTTGAATACGACTACCCCAAGTTCCATCTCTCGATGGACTGCTTCTGGTGCTCGATAATATCAGGTCATCTGGAACTGAAGGAGGCCGAGTCGGCCCGCTGGCTTACAAAGGAGGACATCCGCAGCGTCAAATGGCTGCCTGCGGATATCCAGATTCTCGATGAACTCTGTGAGGCTATCAGCTGATCACTTCTCCCAGTTCGGGAAACAGTACTCGCCTCTGTAGTTGGAGGAGTTGTACTCAGGGTACTTGAACGGCTTGTAGACTCCTCTCGGGTCCGCTGCCGCCTCTCCGTCCTGGGTGTAGATGTACATGGTGTGCCTGTCCCAGACGACAATCTCGTCACGCTCATCGCCGGTCA
>DMOO01000048.1 GCA_003456855.1 Sphaerochaeta sp. | reverse complement strand
CAATTGCGTTGAACATGGAGCGGTTATTCAGGTTGTGGTAGATGAAGGCAGGGTTGATGAAGGACAGGTCCACAACCTGGGGGTCGTTGCCGTCAGAGGAGACCTTGTACATGACGTCCTCAGAGATTATGAAGGACAGCTTACTTATAGGTCTGAACTCCAGGGTGTGGATCATGTAGATCCTTGTATCGTCGGTTCTGACCTCTCCGTTGTTGGTTATCCCGTTCATGAAGAGGTTTATCCACTGGTACTTGAAGCCGCTGCTGTAGAAGGTCGCCGAAAGATAGTCATGGAAATCGGTGTGGTTGTCCACAAGCATGTTTCCGGCAGTTGAATTGCCTATCTCAAGCCTGTCTCTGCCATATTGGAGGCTCCATTTCTCCCCTCCTACGGCCAGAATCGCCCTCTTTGGCCAGATGAAATCAAAATGAGCGCTCGCTGGCAGCACATTGGTTGCAAATTTCTTGCTATACTGTGCACTCCAGAGCATCATATGGGAGCCATCGTCCATTAAATAGCTTCCGATATAGCCGTCAGAGGTCACCAGATCAAGGTCTCCGCTCTTGTCCTCGTTCAGTCTTACGAACTTGTCGTACTTTGTGACCCTTCCATAGCCGTACTGCATGTCGCAGTAGGTGTAGAAGAAGTCCGAGATGGAGAAATCCATGCTGGCCTTTGCAAGTGGACGTCTCTCCTCGAAGCCTCGCACCCAGTCCGCATCGGTCACAAAATCATGCTGGAAGGCGTAGGTTGTGGAGAACTCCTCGAAGTCGACGTCGTTCGTGTGCAGGTATGCCTCAAATGCCAGATCGATCTTTCCGCCAAGTCCGTATTCACCGAAGTCCCATCTCATGCCCTCGTCCAGGATGTCCTGGATTCTTTCGTAGATGCTCTGCTGGACCTTTGACAGGCCGGAGGCATCTACTCTGGAGAATATCAGCTCTGCCTCCGACTGTGACCAGGGCCTGCTTGTGGATGGCCTTGCAAGCCCCTGCAGGGAATAGAGGTCATCCATCAGCTCGTAAAGATCCGATGTGAGAGGGAACGTCTTGGAGTTGACAGTCTCCGCCGCGAAGGCCATGGAGATGCACATTATGATAACTATTGCGACAACAAGTATTCTTTTCATGGGTAACCTCTTAGCAGAAGAAGTATAACACAGTATTGGTGCAAAGTCATATTGTTCAAATTGACAGCTGCATGGGCTTCTGATACCTTTGCTTTGAAATGAAGAGGATTCTCCTTGTTCTTGCCATCTCGATCGTTATTCTCTTTTCCCTTTCAGCCCTTGATCTGAATATCAACATGGGCCTGCTCTCAGGAGCCGGAGTGTCGCACGATGTGGGGCGCTGGCAGTTCGGGGCAGATCTGGAGACAACATTCCCCGTCTACGCCGTTGTGGAGGGCATCATGGAGAACAAGTACGAGGACGTCCCCTTCTCCCAAGGCTTCATGACAGGTCTGACCTACTTCTTCGGTGCTGACCTTTACACCTACTTCAAGCTCTTCGTGGATGTAGGCTACAGAATGTACGCAGGCCTGGATCTGATGATGGGCACAGAGACCATGATAAAGAGCTTTCAGGCGGTCTTGAGGCCGACTGTGAAGTTCCACTATGACATTGGTCAGCGTTGTGGACTCTTCCTTGCTGCAGGCTTCTCCCTCCTGGACATGATGTATGTGCCAGGCTTCGAGAAACCGCTTGTCAGGGTCCCTGAAGCCAACGTGGCAAGCATTCTGACCGGCTGCAGGGTCGGTCTTTCCATCGCCCTTGATTAAGACTCCCCAAAAACTCTTATTTTTTATGAAAAGTAGTGAAACTTTCAAAATATAGCTTTTCCAGGTGCTTTTTGGGGATATTTAGAAACAGCAATTACAAGTCAGAAGCTCTGCGGCGTATAGTAGCAGCCGTGGTTGTCATAGAAGAAGCAGTGCCGCACGGCAAAGTCACCTGTGCCTGAGATCTTTATCTCGGTTCCACCCTCCATGCCCTCTTCATAGGAATGGCCGGTTCCTGTCTTGAGCGCATAGAGATAGGTCATGCCGTCGTAGTCTATGCAGTAGCAGTTCTTGTGGTTGTGACCGCAGACCACAAGGTCGTTGCCCTTGCTCTTGAAGATGTCGGCGGCACCTGCGAATGACTCCCTGTAGTCAACGCCTGAGTGCCAGGCCCCGAAGGAGTTCTCATAGCCGGACTCCCAGGCAGAAGTTGTGTAGGTCTCTGCAAGGCTGACGTTCCAGGTCTTGAAGGCTGCATAGGCGGCGTCGAGATATTCAGGAAGCGGTATGTGCATGAAGGCGACAGATGAGACCACCCCGCCTTCTCCGTACTGCTGCACGCTGTCCATGCAGTCCTGGTACCAGCTCATCTGGAGCTCTGTGATGCCTTCTGTGCAGGAATTGAAGAAAACAAGCGATTTTATGACTTTGAAGCCATCGTTCCCCTTCTCCACGACGTTCACAACGTAGTTTCCCTTGCCGTCCACATTGTAGTTGGGGTCCACGATAAGGTTCACAGGACCGTCCTTGAACAGGCAGTTGCTGTAGTTGTTCAGGACCTTCGCGAGGGTCGTCGGGGACATTCCGGAGTTCTCCATGTCATGGTTGCCGTAGATGGGTGCCCAAGGGATTCCGAAGCTGTCTATGTATGAGCAAATGCCGTAGATTGCAGGTCCGCAGCCGTAGGACATGTCACCTGTCATCGTGATCAGATCAGGCTGGACCTTCTCTATCAGGGCCTTGATCATGGTCTTCATCCTTTCGGAGCCCACAATATAGGAGGAGGTTCCAAGCTGGATGTCAGTGAAGTTGAGGATCACAAAGTCCCTCTCTGGGTCCTTCTCGACGTTCACGACCCAGTCAACGCTGGAGACGACCTTGTCATCGGATATTGAGAGAGAATACTGTGTTGTGCTGTAGCTTGCTTCAGGAGCGTGTTCCTGTGTGCATGCACAGAGTGTGAGTAGGATAGCTATCGCAAGGACAACCACCAGTCTTCTCACACCGGGTTGCTCCTGCGATATTCGTACATCAGGATGCCGGCTGCGACTGAGACGTTAAGGGAGTCGATGTGGCCTGACATCGGGATTGAGAGCATGTGGTCGCACTTTGTGCGTACAAGGGACCTCATTCCGCTTCCCTCGCTTCCCATGACTATGACGGTTCTCTTCGGGAACTCCATGTTGTAGGAGTTCTCGCCGTTCATGTCGGCTCCGTATACCCAGAAGCCGTAGTCCTTCAGGACATCGAGCTCCCTGGCAAGGTTCGTCACTGTGGACATCGTCACATACTGTGCGGCACCTGAGGAGATTCTTATTACAGTCTCGTTGGCGCTTGCGCTTCTTCTCTCAGGAACAACGATCAGCGAAGCTGAGAACTGGTCTGCGCTTCTGAGTATTGCACCAAGGTTGTGAGGGTCGGTGATCTCGTCCAGAGCCAGAACAAGAGCGCTCTGTCCATCCTTGAGGCTCTTGCAGAAATCAATGATGCTGACTTCCTTCAGCCTTCCACCCTGGCTCTGCGAGCTTCTGGCACCAAGGTCAAGGACTGCGCCTCTGTGGTCCTCTGTGCCTGCAAGTCTGTTGAGCTCGACCTCGGAGACCTTCTTGACTGCGGTCTTTCCTGTGGACATTGCCTTGAATTCAAGTGCGCTGTTGCGCTTGTCGCCTCTAAGAAGGTAGAGGGTGCTTCCACGTGAAGCGCTCTTCAGTGCTTCCTCGATTGCATGGATTCCGGTTATCTTCTCGCCCATTATGGTCTCCTAGGATTAATATCAGTCGTTCTCGAACTGAACCGGTGTCGGGTTCTCGTTCTCGCCCATTACATCGGAGAGTTGCTTCATGATCTGCTTTGCCTTCATGCTGAGTCTCTTAGGTGTATCGATCTGGACCTTGATGTACATGTCGCCCCTGGAATCGACGTTGTGGTATCTTGGAAGCCCCTGTCCCTTGACGCGGATGATCTTTCCATCCTGGATTCCTGAAGGAATCGAGACTTTGATGGTCTCTCCCTGAATGTTCTTGACATTTATATCAAGACCAAGTGCTGCCTGGGTCATCGAAATAGGGATCTGAACGTAGAGGTCCTCACCGCTTCTGACAAAGTACCTGTGAGGTCTGACGTTGACTCTGACGTAAAGGTCGCCAGGTGTGGCGCAGTTTGCAACCGCATTTCCCATCTGAGGGATTATGATGTCGCTTCCGCTCTCGATTCCGGCTGGGATCTTGATCTTCAGCGTCTGGCTCTTTCTGACTGTTCCGTTTCCGCGGCAGTTCGGGCACGGGTCCTTGATCACCGTACCTCTTCCTCCACAGGTCGGGCAGGTTCTCTGCATGGAGAAGAAGCCGCTGGACTGGTGGATCTGGCCTGCTCCACCGCAGGTCGGACAGGTTGTAACCGATGCGCTTCCGTTTGCGGAACCTGTTCCATGGCAGGCCTCGCAGGCCACCTGGTGGGAATAGGTCATCTCCTTCTTGAAGTCCTGTGTGATGTCCTGAAGGTCGACCTCGATGTTGACTCTGATGCTCTGGCCTACATTGGGATTGCTTCTTGCCCTGCTGCGTGCAGATCCTCCGCCAAAGCCGAACAGATCGGAGAATATGTCTCCGAAGCTTCCTGAGAACAGGTCGCTGAAGTCTCTGTATGCAGCTCCACCGAAGCCCTGGTTGCCGTCTACACCGGCAAAGCCGTAGTTGTCGTAGTTCTGGCGCTTTGTATCGTCTGACAGGACCTCATAGGCCTCTGTGGCCTCCTTGAACCTCTCCTCCGCAGCCTTGTCTCCAGGGTTGCGGTCAGGGTGGTTCTCGATTGCGAGTTTCCTGTATGCCTTCTTTATCTCTTCTTTTGAGGCGCCCTTGGCGACGCCGAGGACCTCATAGTAATCACGTTTGTCAGCCATGTTATCCTTCTATATACCTATCACCACTAAGTTAACAAAAAACAACGGATTAGTACACACAAAAGCCGGTCAATTTGACCGGCCTTTGCTCGTTTCCGTATTGCGGAGTTTTATTAGTTGACCACCTCGTAGTCAGCGTCTGATGCACCAGCATTGCTAGGACCGTTGTTCTGTGGACCTGGCTGTGGGCCGCCCTGAGGTCCCTGAGGACCTGCACCACCCTGTGGGTTGGCGTTCTTGTACATCTCCTCTGCCAGCTTGTAGGAAGCGGTCTGGAGAGCCTCGGTCTTGGCCTTGAGCTCATCGACTGTTGCATTCTGGTTTGCAAGGACTGCCTTGAGGTCTGCAAGTGCGCTCTCGATTGATGCCTTGCTTGCTGCGTCGACCTTGTCGCCGTAGTCCTTCATTGCCTTCTCTGTCTGGTAGACCAGGCTGTCGGCGTTGTTGCGTGCATCGATCTTCTCACGCTCTCTCTTGTCCTCTTCGGCGTGGGCCTCAGCGTCCTTGACCATTCTGTCGATCTCGCTGTCGTCCAATCCGCTTGAGCTCTGGATCTGGATGCTCTGCTCCTTGCCTGTTCCGAGGTCCTTTGCGGAAACGTGAACGATGCCGTTAGCGTCAATATCAAAGGTAACTTCAATCTGCGGAACGCCGCGTCTTGCGGGCATAATTCCGTCAAGGTGGAAGCGACCGAGAGTTTTGTTATCAGCTGCGAATTCTCTTTCACCCTGAAGAACGTGTACCTCAACGCTCGGCTGATTATCCGCTGCTGTTGAGAAAATCTGGCTCTTCTTTGT
>DMOO01000138.1 GCA_003456855.1 Sphaerochaeta sp. | reverse complement strand
AATCTGTCTGCTTGGAGAGATACTTGGAGTCATAGTGGGAAAGATCGTGATTGCCAATCTGACCAGGATCCTGGGCTTTGTGGACACCCTTGTCTACAAGGTCACCGGAAGCAAGACCGTTCTTGCTCTGATTCCTTTCAATGCCAGCATAGGCAACGGCGAGATCGCCATCGTCTGTCTCTTCGTCTTTGCACTTTCTCTTCTGTTCACCGCCATCGGGTGCAGAAAGATATACAAATCTGAGATCATGGAGGTAATTCTGCATGCATCCTATTGAACTCATCTCCATAACCAAGAGATTCAAGGCCGCCGAGAAGGGCGAAGGGGAGATTACAATCCTCCAGGATTTGAGTCTTTCAATCGTCCAGGGGCAGTCTACAGCCATAATCGGAAAGAGCGGCTCTGGAAAGAGCACGCTTTTGCACATCGCCGGAGGTCTGGACAGTCCTTCCGAGGGAAAGGTCTACTGCAACGGAACGGACTTCTCGTCCCTTGATGACAAGAGGAGATCCGAGCTAAGGAACCTCCACATTGGTTTCATCTTCCAGGCTAACCTCCTGCTAGAGGACTTCAATGCCCTTGAGAATGTCATGGCTCCGGCACTGATTGCAGGAAAGAAGGCCTCCGAATGCAGGGAAAGGGCCGTGTCTCTTCTTGAGAAACTGGGACTAGGCGAAAGGCTCAACCATCTGCCGGGACAGCTCTCTGGCGGTGAGAAGCAGCGCGTTGCCATCTGCAGAGCCCTGATGAACGAGCCTGAGGTCATCCTTGCCGATGAGCCTACAGGTGCCTTGGACGAGGACAACGCCGCAGAAGTTGAGAATCTTCTTTTGGATCTGGTGAAGGAGGAGGGCAGAAGCCTTCTTCTGGTCACCCATAACCAGGACTTCGCCTTCAAGTGCGATAACGTCTACATGCTCAGGAACCACAACCTCAGCCTGGAGAAAGGTGGAGAGATAGAGTGAACCAGTTCGTCAGTCTTTGGAGCAAGAAGAGAATCCTCAAGAAAGGCCGTCTGACAAGTTGCCTTATACTGATAGCGCTTGTCATGGCTCCTCTTGTCACGGCTCTGATCTTCTCCGACAGCATGATGGAAGGCATAACAAGCAAATACATATACCTCTCTGACGGACATGTGCAGATCAATGCTCCATATAAAAACTCAGAACTGTCTGACTTTGATGCAAGTGACTACCCTGGAATGATATACAGTGTTGACGAGGTCACAAGCGGCTATGCTTTGATGTATTCTGCCACAGACACCAGCTCTGTAATGATAAAGGGTGTGGAGAAGGATTATTTCAACGAGAAGCGCATGGATCAGATAACCATAGGTTTTCCGTCACAGACGGAGGAGACAACCTCTGCCATACGTGGAATAGGTCTGAGCCGTGCCACTGCCAAGAAGCTTCAGGTTAACATAGGAGACAGGGTTGCCCTGATGATAGTCCCTGACGACCCTGACAAGGTTCTAAGACCGGTTCTGATGAGAATCGACTACATCTTCTACAGCGGCTATGACCAGCTTGATGAGCTGTTGGCCTTCATTGACATCGACTATGCAAAGACTCTTTACAGCGCCTCTACATCGACAAATCTCGAGGTCCTTGTTACCCCGGAATACATGGAGCAGCTTGAGTCCGTTGTCACTTTGATAGAGGAGAACGAGCCGAATCTGGATGTGACGACCTGGAACCAGCACAATGTCTCGGTCTACGAGAACTTCGTAACAAGCAAGCAGATGATCTTCATCATCCTGCTTCTTGTTGTGGTTGTTGCCGCCTTCTACACTGCATCGGTTGCTCAGCAGATGATCCAGGATGACATAACTGACATCGCCATAGTCAAGCTGATAGGCTCATCCGACTCCTTGGTGAAGAAATCTGCTTTCATAAGCGTCTATACGGTCACTGTTGTAGGAATGCTCATAGGAATACTCCTTGGAATCCTGATCGGACTCAACCTCGGACCGATCCTCACCTGGCTTTCAAACATGGGTATCCAGAGCCTATCCTTCTATCTTCTGGACTTCGACATCACGATTCCATGGCTGTCCATCCTTGTGATATCAGCATGTCTGCTTCTGATATCCTATCTGTCCATACAGATTTCACTGATGAAGACAAGGCGCATAACACCAATCCGTCTTTTCACCTCACTCTAAAACTGATATCATCATTGCCATGAGCATGGAAGTCTTCGTATTAGGAACAAGTGGAATGCAGCCTCTCCCAGGGCGTTTTCTGACCTCAGCGATGGTCAGACGCAACGGCGAGCTGTTTCTGTTTGACTGCGGCGAGGGCACACAGGTCTCCCTGAAGATGCTGAATCTCCATTGGAAGAGAATCAACCGCATCTTCATCAGCCACATGCATGCTGACCATGTCACAGGTCTTCCCGGTCTTCTGATGCTCTCATCCCAGGTGGACAGGACCGAGCCTCTGTACATCTACGGACCGGAGCGTCTCAGAGAGTACATAGAGTCGACCAGACATCTTCTGGACATGTACATCAACTACCAGATCATCTTCGTCCCTACTGAGCCTGGAATCATCCTTGAGACCGAGGAATACACCGTTGAGGCTCTTCCTCTGCTTCATACCAAGCCCTGCATGGGCTTCATCATGAAGGAGAAGGACCGCCCGGGTGAGTTCAGCGTTGATAACGCCAAGGCCCTTGGAATCCCTTGCGGACCGATGTGGGGTAGGCTGCAGAAGGGCTTTGATGTACCTTTGGACGATGGAACCGTCATCCATCCGGAGCAGGTTCTCGGAGCTCCAAGAAAGGGTGTGAAGTTCTCCTACATCACGGACACCATGTACCTGAGCTACATCTCAAACCACGTGGCAGAGTCCGATCTTCTTCTCTGTGAGGCCATGTTCGAAGCCGGTCTTGAGGCCGATGCCTTCGAGAAGAAGCACATGACCTGCATACAGGCTGCAAGCATAGCAAGGGACGGGAAGGTGAAGAAGATGGGAATGATCCACTACAGTCCGAGATACACTGACAAGGAGCTCCATATGCTCCATGACCAGGCCTGCGAGATCTTCCCGAACACAGTGCTCTGCAGGGACCGCTATTCATTCATCCTCAACAACGAGGACTGAAAAAACAATAAATCTATATATATAAATAAAGGGCCGTGTTTCCACGGCCCTGAGTGATCAATTTGATAATCAAGCGAACATAGGTGCGATTGTCTTGTCGAAATCAGCATCGTCGTCTGCATCGATTGTTGTGACATCATATGGAGCACCAATCTTGTCCAGCTCATCTCTGGCTTCCTTCTTGTCAAGGAATGGGATGATGACGACTGTCTTGCCGTTGACAAGATAGGAGTCTGCGAAGTCACCAAGTGAAAGCTGAACATCCTCAAGTGAGGCTTCTGTGACTGCGAAGGAGATGTCGTAGTTGCTCTCCTTTGCGCTTTCATACTCGATCTTAGCTCTCTGGATAGGATCGCTTGCATCTGTGTCATTGAGAACCTTGTCGACCTCGACTTCCTTCTCAACAGGAACTTCAACGATCTTCTCGACAGGAACCGGAACCTCAACAGGTTTCTCGATAATCTGTGGCTCGACTGCAGGAGCTGGCTCTTCTTCAACCGGAGCTTCCTCACATGGAGCCTCTTCACAAGGGGCTTCTTCCTTGACAGGTTCCTCTTCCTTTGCAGGTTCTGCAACAGGAGCTGGAGCTGCAGCAACGACGACCGGCTGTGTTGCCTGCTTGGCAACCAGAGTGGTGAGAGAGGCGATTGCATCACAGAGCTTGTCGATCTTGTTCTCAAGCGGTGACTGATCCTCTTCGTGCTCTTCCTCTTCGTCCTCTTCGGTCTCCTCTGGGATCTCATCATTGTCATGGTCATCATAGGTGTAATCCTCATAACCATAGACATCTGTCATTTCATCAAGCTTGTCGACCAGTGCATAGAGGGCATCAACCAGCTGATTCTGCTTTGTCTCTTCTTCCTCTTCAGGTTCCTCAGTCTCCTCGGTCTCCTCGGTCTCCTCTGCAGGAGCTTCCTCTTCACCATCAAAGATGGAGGCGAATTCCTCTTTCTCCTCTGGGGCGACTTCTTCGGCTACAGGCTGCTCCTCTTCAGGCACTGCCTTTGCCTCTGGATCGTCAGCTGGCTGCTCGAACAACTGCTTCTCGTAGGAGTTCGGTGGAAGCTTGTCTTCCTCATCCTCTTCATCATCCTTGCTTGTGGCAATCATTGACGCAATGATTATGAGAACGATTCCCACGATGAGCGGGAAGATCTTCACTGCAAACTTATACACTTCGTACTGAACATCTACAGCACCATTTTGCCCCTGTGCATAAATCGGGAGTAAGAACTTGATCCCTGCAAATGTCAGACCTGCAAGGACGATCAATGTGACGATCACTGTGATGATTACAGACTTTGAGTTTTTCTTTTTACTCATTATAGTCCCCCAAAAAGGTATCAATAAGCACTTTTTTTTATTGCTTGTTATCGGTATTATATACTAAAGATAATCATATGACAAGAAAGTTAATTATTCTATTTGTGGTTTTGATGCTATGTTTTTATAGTTTGATATCCTCTTTTCTAGGGGAGAGGGGTTTTCTTGTCAATAATTCCCTTACGAGGCAATTGAAAGAGAACGAATACGAGCTCGATCGCAAGGATGTCGAGATAGAAAACCTGGAAATTCAGGAAAAAGAGCTGTCCTCAGAGGATGGATTGCGCTCAGCGGCCATGGGTTTGGGCTATCAAGTGGAGAGCGACGACGTCTATGTCTTCCCGACGGAGGATAAGGCCAAGTCCTCGGAGTCCACGGCTTCAACAACCTCGACGACTCAGAGCAAGGATGCATTCAGGCCCTGGAGCAAAGCGTTCACCCTGTTGATTTCATTTGTCGCTTCGACTATTATCACTGTATTGGTGGCACTGATAAGCCATCGCAAGGGGAAGATAGATGATTCTGAACAAGAGGAATCCAGAAACTCTGGAGACGATTTCGACAATGATAAGTGATGGCGGTGTAGCCATCCTTCCGTGCGACACCATCTACGGACTCTGCGCCGCCTATGGAGTTGGAGAGAAGGCCCTGATGGACCTCAAGGGTCGTGACGGAAACAAGCCTTTCCTTGTCCTTGCCACAATCGAGCAGGCAAAAGCCATGTGCACAGAGATCCCTGATGACATCCTCAGGGCCTGGCCTGCAGCACTTACCGTCATCCTGAACAAGAAGGGCGGTGGGACAATTGCAATCAGAGTCCCGAATGACGAGTTCCTCCAGCAACTTCTTCCCATGGTCGGAAGCCCGATCTATTCAACCAGCGTCAACATGGCAGGCGAACCATCACTTCTGAACCTCACTGCAATCAGCAAGAGATTCGAGGCCCTGGTTGATGTTGTGGTCCGTGGAGATGAGATCCAGGGAAGGGTTCCTTCAACATTGATCGATGCCACGTGCAAGCCATACAAGCTTGTCAGACAGGGGCTTTACGATGCAAGCGCCCTGATCAATGGCCTGAGTTGAGAACTTGGCTATATAAAATATTTAAAGGTTGACGCTCACACCACCGGACGTCATTATCAGGCTCAGGTCCACAAGCACTGAAAGAACAACGCATATCACCATTCTCAGCAGACACCAGAGTATCGAGAATAGCTTGAGGTCCTTGTCAGCAATGGCAAGTAGCAGAGCAAGGACCAGTAGGACCACGGATACTCCGCTGAGCAGCCAGGCTGCAATGTTGATGGTGTTCACCAGATAGTCCAGAAAGGAGAGCTTGAGTTCGAACCAGTAGGATGCGAAGTAAATGCCGCAGAGCAGAAGGAAGACCCAGAAGAGATAGTTCATTATGGAATTTGTCAGGTCGAAGACCCTGCGTTTCTGTAGCATGTCTACATGATAGCAGATTTGAACTTTGTGGTCATCTCTCAATTTGATTATTATTTTGTTGCGGATTCCTCAATGAAGGCTTATCATATTTACAGCAATCCAAAAATCCTAGAGGTAAAATTTATGGAAAACATAAAAAAGCGTCTTGAAAGAGTCGGTCTTCAGAGCTCTGACATAATGATCCCGCGCAAGGGTGTGGATCTTTCGAAATGGGCCGTGGTCGCCTGTGACCAGTTCACATCCGAGAAGGATTACTGGGAGAGGGTGGACAAGGCAGTCGGAAAGGACCCTTCTACACTTAGACTGATCTTCCCGGAGTGCTATCTTGAGGATGGCGATGGTGACAGGAGAATAGAGGACATCAACCGCTCTATGAAAGAGTATGTGGATGCTAAGCTCTTCGACACGTACAAGGATTGCTTCTTCCTTGTTAAGAGAAGTTGTGGAAACGCATCCAGATGGGGCCTCATGGCAGCACTTGATCTGGACAGATACAGCTGGGAGAAGGGCTCCACAAGCCTCATCCGTGCAACAGAGGGCACGATTCTCTCCAGAATCCCACCGAGAAAGAAGATCAGAAAGGATGCCCCTCTTGAGATCCCTCACATCATGGTCCTGATCAGCGATGAGAAGAGAAGCGTCATCGAGCCTCTTGCCGCAGAGACCGGAAAGCTCAAGGAGGCCTACGACTTCGATCTGATGGAGAACGGCGGACATCTTCAGGCCTGGGTTGTCGACTCCGAGTCCGACAAGGAGCAGATCACAAAGGCCTTCGAGTCTCTCTATGATGCCCTTGATCCAAAGAATCCTCTGCTTTTTGCCATGGGAGACGGAAACCACAGCTTTGCAACAGCAAAGAGCTGCTGGGAGGACATCAAACAGAATCTGTCAGAGGAGGAGAGGAAGAACCATCCTGCACGCTTCTGTCTGGTCGAGCTTGAGAACATCTTTGAACCTGGTCTTGTGTTCGAGCCTATCCACCGTGTCCTGTTCAACGTCCCAGAGAACGTCTTCCTTGAGGAGCTCCTGAACAACGCTGAGTCCTATGAAGTCGAGACGGTGGGCTGCTTAAACTGTATCGCCAAGGATATCTCAAACCAGAGAAAGCAGCGCTTCGGCTACTGCACTGCAGACAAGCATGCTGTTGTGACTCTGAAGAACCCAGCTGCCAACATCGCTGCCGGAACTCTTCAGAAGGTCATCGATGCCCTGATCGAGAAGGGATACAGTGTCGACTACATCCATGGTGCTGATGTCACCGACAAGCTCGGAAGCGAACCCGGCAACATCGGTTTGTTCCTGCCTGCGATCGACAAGGCCACCTTCTTCGACACCATCATCAAGGATGGTGCACTTCCAAGAAAGACCTTCAGCATGGGAGAGGCCAACGAGAAGCGCTATTACATGGAGTCCAGAAAGATAAAATAGAGAATCCCTGTTGCGGGTTGTTGTATTTTCAGAAATCATCGGAAAAACACTTCCATTATCGTCTTGATAGTGGTATTTTTATTGCTTAGAAATTGGAGGAGGGGTTCCGATGGTTCTGAACGTAGAGTGCATAACCTTGATTGCTTCAACCGGGTGGGATTCCTTTTCATTTCGTTTTTCAATGTTCTAGTCAGTCACTTTCGTGATTGACTTTTTTTTTGAGTTTCTGCTTAGGAGGAAAAAATGACAAATCAGGAACCAATCAGGGACGCCAGAAAGCTTGGCACACCAAAGATGCTTGTCTTGGGACTTCAGCATCTGTTCGCAATGTTCGGGGCAACGGTTCTCGTTCCGATCCTTGTTAACTCATATGGTCTCCCGCTCTCAATCCAGACAACACTTCTCATGGCAGGTCTTGGAACCCTTCTGTTCCACGTCCTCACAAAGATGAAGGTCCCGGCCTTCCTCGGTTCATCATTCGCATTCCTCGGTGGATATGCAGCTGTCGCATCCCTGGATGCTGGTAAGTACGCAGCAATGTCCGCAGCTGAGAAGCTCCAGTACGCCGGTGGCGGAATCGTCGTTGCAGGTCTTCTCTATGTTGTCCTTTCTCTGATTGTAAGATTCGTTGGAGTCAAGAAGGTCATGAAGTTCCTGCCACCTATCGTCACAGGTCCTATAGTCATCCTCATCGGTCTCAACCTCGCTCCTTCCGCAGTCTCCAATGCAGCAACCTGCTGGTGGCTCGCGCTGGTTGCAATGGCAATCATCATTGTCGCCAACATCTGGGGCAAGGGCATGATCAAG
>DMOO01000085.1 GCA_003456855.1 Sphaerochaeta sp. | reverse complement strand
CTTCCAGAGGAGATGGTAAGGGTCGAGAACTGCTACGTCGGCGGTGCCTTCGGTGGAAAGGAGGACGTCTCTGTCCAGCACCTCAGCGCCCTGGCCGCCCTGCTCACCCAGCGCCCCTGCAAGATGAAGCTCACAAGGGACGAGAGCCTTATGGTCCATCCAAAGAGACACCCGATGGACATGGAGTTCACCCTGGGCTGCAACAAGGATGGAATCATACAGGGACTGAAGGCCAAGGTCATAGCCGACACAGGCGCCTACGCCTCACTGGGCCTTCCTGTTCTGCAGAGGGCCTGCACCCATGCCTCAGGTCCATACAACTACCAGAACTTCGAGATAGACGGCTACGCCTACTATACCAACAACCCGCCGGCAGGTGCCTTCAGAGGCTTTGGGGTCACCCAGACCTGCTTTGCCATGGAGACCCTTCTGAACCACATGGCCGACGAGATCGGCATATCCCACTGGGAGATCAGGTTCAGAAACGCCATCAGACCGGGTCAGAGCCTTCCGAACGGACAGATCGTAGACGAATCCACAGGCCTTGTGGAGACCCTTCTGGCCGTCAAGGACGAATACGAGAATTATCCTGTGGCGGGAATCGCCTGCGCCATGAAGAACGCGGGTGTCGGAGTCGGACTTCCGGACTATGGAAGGGTCAGGCTCACCGTTGAGAAGGGAAAGGTCATAATCCACTGCGGCGGCTCCTGTCTGGGACAGGGTCTCTGCACCGTCCTCAAGCAGGTCGTCTGCAACGAGACGGGCCTTGGACCGGACCAGGTCCAGGAGGAGAAGTCAAACACCTTCAACGCACCTGACAGCGGAACCTCCTCGGGCTCAAGACACACAACCATCTCCGGAGAGGCGGCAAGGAGAGCTGCAGTCCAGCTCAAGGAGGCCATGGGGAACAATGGCCTGGAATCCATAGAAGGACAGGAATTCTACGCTGAATACCTGGCCAAGACGGACCCGTTCGGTTCGGATCTTCCAAACCCGAAGAGCCACGTAGCCTACGGCTATGCAACCCAGGTCTGCGTGCTTGAGGACAAGACAGACAAGATCCTGAAGATGATAGCGGCCCACGATGTAGGCAGGGCCATCAACCCGACGAACGTCGAGGGTCAGATTGAGGGCGGAGTCGTAATGGGCATGGGCTATGCCCTCAAGGAGGAGTACCGACTTGAGAACTGCAGACCCCAGACCAAGTTCGCCTCGCTGAATCTCTTCCGCGCAGATGAGGTTCCGACCATAGAGCCGATCATCATCGAGAGGGCCGGCCTGAACGTCTCCAACGGAGCCATAGGCCTCGGCGAGATAACATGCATACCTACAGCCCCGGCGATAGCCGATGCCTACTACAGACTTGACGGGATCAAGCGCAACAGCCTGCCGGTCAAGCAGACCCCTTACGAGGACCCTGAGGTCACAAAGGCCAACAGGAAGGCACGTGTTCTGGTGATCAACAACGATGCCAGGTGCATAGGCTGCCTTGAGTGCGTCCATGCCTGCGCAAAGACCTACTTCAGGACCTCGAAGGCCTCCATGGCCTTCATCAGGGTGGTCGAGAAGAAAGGAAGGGGCAACAAGAGCGACATCGAAGGCACGATCACCCGCCCTGTTGTTTGCATACAATGCGGCAAATGTGCTAGAGTATGCCCCGTCGGAGCTATAAGACAGAACAGATATGGAGCCTATGTAGTCGACCTTAAGATGTGCATCAACTGCGGAAAGTGCCGTGAGGCCTGCCCGTTCGGTGTCATGGTCGAGGACACGGACATCAACGCAACCAAGAAATGCCTTGCCTGCGGCGAATGCGCCAAGGCCTGCCAGACAGGTGTTCTGAGCCTTTACATCCCAGCGGAGCCGAAACCGAATGTGCGTTTCCTCTCCCCTGAGAACGCTTCGCCAGAGACCGAGGAACAGGGCAGATGATAGAGAAACTTGAGGATTTCAGAAGACAGCTAGAAGAGCTTGACGCAAAGCTCGCAGACCCCAATGTGATGAAGGACATGGGCGCATACAAGAACCTTATGCTTGAGCGCAGCCATATAGTCCCGATAGTGGAGGAGCTTACCAACCTCAAGGCTCTGACCGACAACCTCGCCGACAACGAGGCCCTTGCCAAGGAGGACGATGAGGACATCGCCGCCATGGCCAAGGAGGAGATCCCGGTGCTGAAGGAGCAGATCGAGCAGAGCGAGAAGAAGTGCAAGATGCTTCTCATTCCACCTGATCCGCTCGAGGGCAAGAACATCATCATGGAGATCCGTGCAGGCACGGGCGGCGAGGAAGCCGCCCTCTTCGCCTCCGACCTCTACAGGATGTACTCCTACTATGCAGAGGCCATGCACTGGAAGATACAGGAGATCGACTCCAACGCCACAGAGCTCGGCGGCTACAAGGAGATAATCCTCTCCATCAGCGGAAAGGACGTCTACGGAAGCCTCAGATGGGAGAGCGGAGTCCACAGGGTCCAGAGAGTCCCCGAGACCGAGAGCGGTGGAAGGATCCACACCTCCGCTGTCACCGTCGCAGTCCTTCCTGAAGCTGAGGAGACCGAGGTCGATATCCGCCAGGAGGATCTTAGGATCGACGTCATGCGCGCAGGCGGCCCAGGCGGCCAGTGCGTCAACACCACAGAGAGCGCCGTCAGAATAACCCATATCCCGACAGGGCTTGTAGTCATCTGCCAGAACCAGAAGTCACAGCTTCAGAACAAGGCCGAGGCCATGAGGGTCCTGCGTTCAAGACTCTATGAGATGGAGTCCGAGAAGAAGGCCAAGGAAAGGGCCGAGGAGCGCAAGAGCCAGGTCGGAAGCGGCGACAGAAGCGAGAGGATCAGAACCTACAACTTCCCTCAGAACCGCCTGACGGACCACAGGATCAACCTCACCCTCTACAAGCTGGACCTGATCATGGAGGGCCAGCTCCAGGATGTCATAGAGGCCCTGAAGGTCGCAGCCGGAGAGGAAGCCCTGAAGGAAGCCAAGTGACACTCAGACAGTTCTACAAATTATGCACTGACAGCTTCAAAAGCGTGAGCGACTCCCCTGCCGTGGATGCAAGGGAGATAATCTGCCATCACCTCAACATAGACCAGAGCAAGCTGATTCTCAGTATGGACCACGAGCTCTCGGAAGCAGACCTTTCAACCCTTGAGCAGTCCAGACAAAGAAGACTCAATGGTGAGCCGATTGCCTACATAACAGGTGAACGCGGCTTCTATGAATGTATCTTCAAAGTCTCAAACGATACTCTGATTCCAAGGGCAGATACAGAAATCTTGGTGGAGAGCGCAATCCAGGACATCAGAGAAAAGCTATTAGGCGAACTTGACCTGCGTATTCTGGACCTCTGCTGCGGCACAGGGTGCATAGGGATCTCAGTTGCCAAGGCACTGGCTTCGGAGTTCAATTCAATACACCTCACCCTAGCCGATCTGTCAGATGGAGCTCTCGCCGTCTGCAGGGAGAACGTTGCTTCCCTGGTCACCGAGGACAACATCTTCGTGGAGGTCGTGAAGAGCGATCTCTTCTCCTCGATAACCAGAACAGACTACCACGTGCTTCTTTCGAACCCACCCTACATCTCACGATCTGTCATCCCGGCACTGGAGAAGCAGGTCCAGTACGAGCCCAAGATGGCCCTGGACGGCGGAGAGGACGGACTGGACTTCGTCAGGGAGATAGCCTTCAAGGCATCGCAGTATCTTGTGCCGGGCGGACTGCTCCAGATGGAGATCGGCTACGACCAGGGACCAGAGGCAAGTCTCATCCTTGCGGAGGACGGATTCACGGAAGTATCGATAATCAGAGACCTTGGGGACTGTGAACGGGTTGTAAAAGCCACAAATTAGTAATAATGTATCCCCGTTGGAGAAAAGGCATGAACGAGGCATTAATCAACGGGTTTCTGAACAAGGTCCGCAAAAACTACTCACAGGAAGACTTCGAAAAGATCAAGATGGCGGCTGAGTACGCCGATGAGATGCATGGGGACCAGAAGCGCAAGAGCGGCGAGCCCTACATCATCCATCCGCTTGCAGTTGCCGAGACCCTTGCCCTCAGACTCAACATGGACTGCGACACAGTCTGCGCCGGTCTTCTCCACGATGTCATAGAGGATACCTCAGCCACACCTGAGCAGGTCGAGGAGAAGTTCGGGAAGAACGTCTGCGAGCTGGTCCAGGGCGTCACCAAGGTCTCCACCATCAAGAGCCTTTCACGAAGCGTCGCGGAGGCAGAGACGATCAGGAAGATGTTCATAGCCATGAGCAAGAACATGCCTGTCATAATCATCAAGCTCTCCGATAAGCTCCATAACATGAGGACCTTGCAGTACATGGACCCCACAAGGGCCAAGGAGATCGCAAGCGCCTGTCTTGACATCTACGCACCTCTGGCAGACAGGCTCGGTATCTCCTGGATGAAGGCCGAGCTGGAGGACCTGAGCCTGAAGATGCTCAAGCCGGACACCTACAACTACATCCAGGACTACCTGCAGTCCAAGCGTGGCGAGTACACCAAGTACCTCGAGACGGTCAAGAGGAAGATAGCCAACGCCTGCATCGACAACGGACTGAAGAACATAAAGATCACCTCCAGAGAGAAGCACACCTACTCCATCTACATGAAGATGAAGAAGCGCAGAAAGGAGCTGGACGAGATCTTCGACATCCTTGGAGTCAGGGTCATCTGCAACTCGGTCACAGAGTGCTACACGCTGGTCGGAATCGTCCACCAGCTCTGGCCGCCTATGGAGGGCCGCTTCAAGGACTACATCGCAATGCCTAAGGCAAACAACTACCAGAGCCTCCACACCACCATCATGGGAATGAACGGAGTCATCCTGGAGGTCCAGATCAGAACCTACGAGATGGACAAGATAGCCGAGTATGGTGTTGCATCACACTGGGTCTACAAGGCCGAGAGCGGCTCTGCGGCCAACAGCCAGAGCTGGGTCAACATGGACAGCCAGCAGCTCTCCAGGATCGCCACAAAGCTCAAGAGCTGGAACTCCGAGATCGAGCAGAGCGAGTCCTTCATGGACGAGATCAAGGGCGAGCTTCTCAAGGACACGATCTACGTCTTCACACCTAAGGGACAGGCCATAGAGCTTCCGATAGGCTCAACGGCTTTGGACTTCGCCTACACCATCCACACAGAGGTCGGAAACCACACTGTAAGCGCAAAGGCCAACGGGAACATCATCCCTCTGGGACAGCCTCTGCAGAACACCCAGGTTATAGAGATAGTCACCCAGAAGAACGCAAGGCCCAGGATCACCTGGCTCAAGTACGCACACACCAC
>DMOO01000147.1 GCA_003456855.1 Sphaerochaeta sp. | reverse complement strand
CGGGCGACTCCAAGTACGGCATGACCCCGAAGCAGATCACCGAGGCCTACCGCATCATGATGAGCAAGGGCGTGAAGCACTTCGGAATCCACTGCATGGCCGCATCCTGCTGCCTTGACGACAACTACTATCCAAAGCTTGCAAACATGCTCTTCAAGATAGTCGTGGAGATGAAGAAGCTAGGAATCAACATCGAGATCGTCGACCTCGGCGGTGGAATCGGGATTCCATACAGACCAAGCGAGAAGGCTGTGGA
Source organism: Sphaerochaeta sp. (assembly GCA_003456855.1). Classification (GTDB taxonomy): domain Bacteria; phylum Spirochaetota; class Spirochaetia; order Sphaerochaetales; family Sphaerochaetaceae; genus UBA9732. The sequence continues at coordinate 5,706 of DMOO01000147.1, read as the reverse complement.
CATCCACGCAATCGGTGAGGGTGTGCGCCTTGAATACGATAGCATCCTGGCCCCACAGGGCATAAAGGTAGCAATCTACACAGAGCTAGGCCGCTGGATCACAGGTCCGAACGGCTATCTTGTGGCCTCTGTTCATGGCAGAAAGGACACCTACAAGAAGTATGTCGGCCTTGACGCCTCCGCATGCGATCTGATGAGACCTGCAATGTACGGCGCCTATCACCACATGACGGTCCTTGGAAAGGAGAAGGATGAGCCGGCAGGCAACTTCGACGTTGTAGGAGGACTCTGCGAGAACAACGACAAGTTCGCGATTGACAGGGCCCTTCCGAAGACCAACTACGGGGATATCATCGTCATCCACGATGCCGGTGCCCACGGAAGGTCCATGGGCTACAACTACAACGGTCTTCCTCGCTGCGGAGAGCTTCTGATGAACGAGAGAGGTCAGGTCAAGCTGATCCGCCGCTCCGAGAGCCTCGATGACATCTTCGCCACCTTCGACGTTGACGAGGACTTCAACTACCAGAGCTAGGGGGATCGATGCTGCTCAACGAAGCTGTCTACGACCTTAAAAGAAGCGCAATCAGAGAGTTCTCAGCACTTGCCAGGAAGACTCCGGGCTGCATTGCCCTGACCTTGGGCGAGCCGGACTTCGACACACCACAGGTCATCAGGACCGAGGCGGAGAAGTCGCTTGAGAACCATGAGACTCACTACATAGAGAACAACGGGAACCCTGATCTGAGGGTCAAGATCGCTGAATTCGAGACCCAAAAGCACGGTTTCACCTGTGACCAGAGCCAGGTGATTGTCACCGCCGGAGCAACGGAGGCTCTGTTCGTCTCCCTGTTTGGAACCCTCAATCCAGGCGATGAGGTGATCATCCCGATGCCGGCCTTCGTACTCTATGAGGAGATAGTCAAGCTCTGCCGCGCAAAGACGGTTCCACTTGACATCTCGAAGAGCGACTTCCAGATAGACAGGGACGAGCTTTCAATGCTCATCACCGACAAGACTAAGGCCATTGTACTCAACACACCGAACAACCCGACAGGGACGATCCTCTCAGAGGCTTCGCTCAAGGCAATCCATGACCTGGTGAAGGGCAGGGACATCTTCGTGATATGCGACGATGTGTACAGGGAGCTTGTCTACACGGACAACTACCACAGCTTTGCTGAATTTGGGGATATCAGGGACCAGATCATACTGGTTCAGAGCTTCTCCAAGCCATATGCTATGACAGGCTGGAGAATGGGCTACATGATTGCCCCTCCTGCTGTCAAGGAAAGGCTGGAGCTTGTCCATCAGTTCATAGTGGTCTCCACACCGTCACCGTTCCAGAAGGCTGCGATCCAGGCTCTGGACTATGACAATGTGCAGCTGAAGGATGCATACAGGAAGAGAAGGGCATACGTCCTGGACAGACTGGACAGGATGGGTCTCAGCTACCCTCAGCCTCTTGGGGCCTTCTACGTCTTCCCCTGCATCAAGGACCTTGGCCTTGATTCTGCCACCTTCTGCAGAAGAATGATCTCCGAGGCAGGCCTTGCGGCAACCCCAGGCTCATGCTTCGGGTCCGAAGGCTACATCAGACTTACATACTGCTACAGTGACAGCCAGCTCAAGGAAGGTCTGGACAGACTCGAGACCTTCGTCAACAAGCTCAGGAGCGCCGATGGACTATCTTGAAAGAGCGAAACAGATTGAATCAGACCTCAATGCAATAAGGCAGGACCTTCACAGGCATCCGGAGCTTGGAAACAACGAGAACTGGACCAGCGACTACCTTGAGAGGATACTCAGGGGCCTTGGCCTTGACGTCAGACGAATACTCGGCACGGCACTTGTGGCCACGCTTTATGGCAAAGAGAAGGGCAAGAAGGTCGGTCTCAGGGCTGACATGGACGCTCTTCCAGTCTCTGAAGCTACAAACTGCGCTTTCAAATCCTTAAATGACGGCACTATGCATGCCTGCGGCCATGACATTCACATGACAGCTGCAATCGGTGCTGCAAAGCTTCTGTCAGAGAACAAGGACCATCTGAATGGCGACGTGGTATTCCTGTTCCAGCCTGACGAGGAAGGCAAGGGTGGTGCCCAGAGGATGATTGATGCTGGAGCCATAGACGGTGTCTCTGCAGTATTCGGCGGGCATGTTGCCCCAGATCTTCCTGTGGGAACCTTCGGCTTCAGATACGGCAAGTTCTATGCCGCCTCTGACGTCATAACAGTCACTGTGCACGGCAAATCCTGTCATGGAGCAACACCAGAAAAGGGCAGAAACGCCCTTCTGGCTGCTGTTGAGATGGTATCGGCGCTCTCTACGGTCCATGCCCCGAACAATGACAGGTGCGTCTTCACGATAGGCCGGCTTCTTTCAGGCACAGCCTGCAACATAATCGCTGACAAGGCCATGTTCTCAGGCATTCTCAGGACCCTTGGCCCGGAGAACAGAAACTACATGAGGCAGGCCATCAAGGAAACTGTAGCCAAGCTAGATGCCGAGTTCGGAGTCTCGTCAGAGGTTGAGATCCGCGATTCCTATGGTGGGGTCGTGAACACCGATGCGGAGACAAGCCTGTTCGAGAAGACCTCACGAGGTCTCTTCGGCGATGACAGGACCAAGATACTGGATGAGCCTACAATGACGACTGAGGACTTCGGTTACTTCATAGATGCCTGTTCAGGCTCGTTCTGCCACATAGGTGCAGGATGCACAGAACCTCTGCATTCACCGACCTTCCTTCCTGATGTGAAGGCTGCAATCTATGCTGCAGCACTATACGCCAAGACAATCGAGAACTATCTGAAAACAACCTGATTTAATCGTTGTTAATAATTGTATATTGTTTGTTTTCCCAATATAATTACTTGAAATGACGCTGACAGAGAATGCAAGACTGATCGAGGCGATACTCTTTCTTGAGAACGAGCCGCTTTCAGTCGAAAGAATAGGGAAACTTACAGGACTATCAGACCACCAGGTCGAGAGGGCTCTAAATGAGATCTCCGAGGTCTACTACTCAGATGACCACGGCCTTGCACTGGTGGAGAATTCAGAGACATATTCATTCGTTCCGGTATCGAACCTCAATGAGAAGCTCCGTGCTTGCTACGGCAAGAAGATCGACAAACGCCTTTCAAAGGCCGCAATCGAGACCTTGGCCATCGTTGCCTATTCACAGCCTATAACAAGAAGCGAGATCACAAAGATCAGAGGCGTTGTCTCTGACTCGATAATAAGGATTCTGCGCGAGCGCGATTACATCAAGGTAGTCGGCAGAAAGGACGTCCAGGGCCATCCGTGTCTCTATGGCACGACCAGGAAGTTCCTATACACGTTCAAGCTGGATTCAATAAGCGCATTGCCGAAGCTCTCAGAGATAGACAGACAGAGATTCGAAAAGGAAGAAGATGAAAATTGAATATCCAATAAGGCTCCAGAGCTACCTCGCCAAATGCGGTGTGGGTTCTCGCAGAGGATGTGAGACCCTGATCACAGAGGGCAGGGTCTCCGTGAACAACAAGATCGTCATCGAGCTTGGCACCAAGGTCAATGAGGACGATATCGTATATGTCGACGACGTCCTTGCAGAACCTGCCGAGCAGACTCTGTACTTTGCGCTCAACAAGCCAAGGGGCTTCGTCTGCACGAACCATGACCCCAATGAGACTGCCTACGCCAGAGACCTGATCGACATCCCGGAGAGGAATCTCCTGTTCAATGTCGGAAGGCTGGACAAGGACTCACAGGGCCTCATTCTGTTCACAAATGACGGTGATTGGGCCAATCTGGTCATGCATCCATCCTCGGAGACAGAGAAGGAGTACATAGTCAAGGTCGACCATGAACTTGCAAAGAAGGATCTGGATGACGCCTACAGGGGCCTGGTCAAACCTTACAAGATCAAATCCTACAAGCTTCTCTCCAAGAAGGAGGTCTCCGTGGTGCTCACCGAAGGCAAGAACCGCGAGATCAGAAACATGTTCGAAATCCTGGGATATGAGGTGAAGAAGCTAACAAGAATAAGAATCGGGGACATCAAATTGGGAGATCTTCAGGGCGGTCAGTTCAGAAGACTCACCAAGGGAGAGGTCCTGGGACTCGAGAAGAGCGCTAGAAAGGGGAAGTGAAAATGATCGTAGCTATTGATGGACCTGCTGGAGTCGGAAAGAGCTCAATTGCAAAGATGGTTGGACAGCAGCTTGGCCTGTATTATCTGAACTCCGGTAACTTCTACAGGGGTGTCACGTACAGGATCCTCCACAACAACATGGATCCATCAAACCCCGAGCAGTGTGTTAAGGCTGCCAGGGAGGCTGTCTTTGAGGTAAGAGACGGTCATTTCTACCTTGACGGCGAGGATGTGGAGGCAGAGCTCCATACACCTGCAATCGACCTTTGGTCATCCAAGGTCTCCGTGAATCCGGAGGTCAGGGCGATAGTCAACGAGAACATCCATGCGCTGACTCAGAAGCTGGACATCATCTGCGAGGGAAGGGACATGACAACTGTCGTCTTCCCGAATGCCGAGCACAAGTTCTTCTTCGATGCAAAGCCTGAAATCCGTGCCCAGAGGCGTTTTGACCAGAACCCAAAGGCCATGGAATACGATAAAGTGCTTGCTGAAATCATTGAAAGGGACGCAATTGACCGCAACAAACCTGTTGGAGGCCTAAAAATTGCCCCTGATGCACAATATATAGATACATCTTACTTGACCATTAAGCAAGTTTGTGAGAAAGTTGTAAAAGCCATAAAAGGCGAAAATGCATAGATTAAATTAAGGATCAGGAGAAAAACAAAGTGTCTGAAGAAAGAGAAAATGAAATGCAGGATACCACCGAGAGCATGCAGAGCATGATGCAGGAGGAGTATCTTAAATCTCTTGATGGAATCGAGGACGGTCAGCTCGTTACCGGTACTGTGGTTCAGGTCAATAACGAGACGGTGTTTGTTGATGTAGGTTACAAGTCAGAGGGAAGACTTCCTCTTGAGGAGTTCGATGAGGTTCCAGCCATTGGCGAGCCTGTCACCGTTCTGATTGTAAACAAGGAAGGAAAGGGTGGCCAGGTCATCATTTCCAAGAAGAAGGCAGACGTCAAGGCCAGAGGCGAAGAGCTCAAGCAGGCTGCAGATGACAAGACCCCTGTAGAGGGAAAGTTCGTCAAGGTCATCAACGGTGGATTCGAGGTTGACCTCGGCTCCGATTACTACGGTTTCTGCCCGTTGTCAAAGGCTGACATCACAAGAACAGAGAACCCGGAGAGCCTTCTCGGAATCTCCGACTATTTCATCATTGAAAAGTTCCACGGTGGAAGCAAGCTCAAGAGCGTCGTTTCCAGACGTGATTACCTTGAGAAGAAGATCAAGGAAAACAGAGAGAAGTTCTTCTCAACAGTCAAGATCGGCGACGTCGTTGAGGGCGTTGTGAAGTCATTCACAAGCTTCGGCGCATTCATCGACCTTGGTGGTTTCGATGGTCTGCTCCATCTGAACGACATGTCTTGGGGACACGTGAGCCGCCCAAGGGATTTCGTCAAGAAGGGCGAGAAGATCCAGCTCAGACTGATCAACATCGATCCAGAGACAAAGAAGATCAACCTTTCTCTCAAGCATATGCAGCAGGATCCATGGACAACATTCGAGGACAACTTCAAGGTTGGCGATGTTATTACAGCACCTGTTACAAAGATGAC
>DMOO01000212.1 GCA_003456855.1 Sphaerochaeta sp. | reverse complement strand
CGTCCGCTTAGCAGCTCACCCAGACAGTAGGCAACGGCCAGATAGGTCTTTCCTGTACCTGCAGGGCCGATTCCAAAGGTGATCTGGCTCCTGTTCATTGCCTTGATGTAGGCCTCCTGGTTGTTGCTCTTCGGATAGACGGCCTTGCTCAGGACCGAGATGAACTCGCGCTTTGCAGGCTTCTCCGATGAACCGTCGGCGGCCCTGTCCAGAGCATCCTGCACGGACTTGTACTCCATCAGGATCTCAGGCTCGCTTATGTCACTTGTGATCCCCGAAAGCCTAGAGAGTCTGTCCAGCAGGTCGATGAACAGCTTCGACGTCCTCTGAGGGTCCCCGCTCTCCTCCGTGTTGCACTCCACCCTGTCACCTCTGACATAGATGCTGCAACTCAGAAGATTCTCGAGATACGGGATGTTCGAGTCGTTTATTCCACAGACGCTCCTAAGTGCGTCGATCCTGTCAAACACGAAACTGGTAGCCATCAGGTCCACTCCTTGCTGTAGCTGTCCCAAGAACCAGTGGCCTTGAGTTCTGGAATGGCGTTCCACTTGATATAGACAGTGATAGTTGGAACCCATTCATACTTGCTGCTGTATTTTGTCGTCAGACTGCCCTGTGCGTCAATGTACAGGTTCCAGTCACGCATATAATGCACAAACGTGACGCTGAAGGACGAGAGGTTGAAGCCCGTGCTCTTGCGTCCGTTCCCGAAGAAGTCGAAGGACTTCCACAGGTCGTTGAACATGTTGCCGATGTTGAAGACGCCGTCCTCGTAGTACCTTGAGAAGGACTTGTTGGCGCTGTTCACGCTGACCTTCAGGTCCATGAACTCTGCAATCTTGAACGTGAAGCTATAGTTCAAGGTGAGCGAGGTCCTGTACGGGTTCTGGAAGTCGTAGTTGAACGCAAGCGTCAGACTCTGAAGGAAGTCCATCCTTCTCTTCCACCAGGAGACCTTGTCCTGGGAGAGCTTGATGGAGACGTTCAGGGCATCCTTGTCGTAGTTCTCGCCCTTGAACGACATAGTGGCTGTGGTATTGAGGTCCACCAGATCGGTGTCAAGCTTGTAGGTTGCACCGAACGATAGCTTCTTAGCCACGAATTTGCCCTCAAAAGAGGCATTCCCCGTCAAAGACAGACCCTTGAACGGAATCAACGTGAATCTCTGTGTCAGCGTGTATCCTGCCCACGGGTCGGTTTCCACATCCTCGAAGTCATACTTGTTGGCAAGAGAGAACGAGACATACGAGTTCGAGTAGCCCAGGTTGACGTTTCCTTCACCCTTCTCGAACTTCTCCTCGTCCTCCTCTCTCTTGAACGAGAAGTCGGCGCTTGCCGTGAAGCCTGCCCTGGCATACTTGGCCGATGGCTTGAGAATCTCGGTCAAAGGCTTGAACTGGGTGTAGAAGCCGAAGGTGAAGTTCCCGATGCTCTTGGAGATCGATGCGTTGTGCGCAGTGATGTCGGTCTTGTTCCACTCACCCCATCTGTCCGTAAGCGAGTTGTCGCTCTCCGAGACCGAGTTGTAGTGGTGGTAGACCTTGTTCGTCAGGTTATATGTGATTCCAAACTTGGGGATCTGGGCGACGAAAGCCGAGGTCAGGTAGAACTCGTCGACGGTTGTAGGACTTGTCGAGATCATCGTCTTCGAGTAGTTGAACTCAGGCTTGACCGTCTCCCTGACGCTGAACCACTGTCCAGGTGCAGAGGCGTCCACATAGACGCTACCGTTGATCTTCGTGTAGAAGCTGTCATGCTCAAGCTCATCCTCGAAGCTGTTGTCCAAGGTCTGATTGTAGGTGTAGCCTAGCTTTATCCCACCGGCTGTTGAATTGGTGGTCTCCTCCAGATTCAGATCCGGTCCCTCATAGGCCTTGACGTTCAGTGTAACCGACTGTTTGCCCTCTTCCTCAGTCGTCTCGATTGACACATCCTCGGCAGACACATCCTCGTCATCTTCTGAAGGTTCATCATCCTTATTCTGCAATGCAACCAGCTCATCTGCGAAGCTCTGAGCCAGCGGGCTTGTGTAGTCCTTTGTCCTTGTGGTGCTCTTTGTCTGTCCCTGGAGATTCAGGAAGGTTCCCTCCGATGAGAAGCTCACATACGGCAGAGAGGCCTCAACGACGTTGGACTCGTAGAACGTTGAGCCGTCGACCGTGGTCGTCTCCAGCTTGTAGTCAATGTCAGCCTTCAACGAAGTGAGGCTGAACGTGAAGTTCCCAACCGTCTTCCTGTAGGAGACATCAGCCTGCCAGATGTAGGACGTCTGGCTGGTAAAGGTAGTCGGAAAATACTGCTCCGATTTCATCAGGGCATCGAGTGCGAAGCCCGTGTTCCTGTTCAGATAGTCCGCACGGACATAAGGGTCGCTGAGAATCGGCAGCTTCACATTTGCCTTCAGGCCATTGTTCGCGTAGCTGAAGTTGAAGTCGAAGGTGTATCTGAAGCGCTGAAGGTTTGCAACCGTCTGGTTGGCGATGTAGCCCATCGAACCGGTTGCCCCGACAGTCAACTTCTTGTCAAGCAGATAGTTGAGAGTATCAACTCCCACAATAAGACCTAGACTCTCGTAGGTGTCGGCGAACACAGCCAGGTAGCTGCCCGAGCTTCTTGCCCAGGTCTCAAGCTCGCCCAGGTCCTCACCCTCCTTGACAGGCCTGTAGTAGAAGCCGTCGCGGATCATCTCCGAGTCGTCGTCAACATTCAGGAATGATGAGATAGAGGCCGACACATCGCTCAGATCCTCGGAGGAATCGTCGCTGCTTGATTTGGATGCGCTCGCCGAGCCCATCACACCGAGCTTCGGATAGCGTCCGTAGACCTCATAGGTCGTCGTCAGGAACATACCCCTGTCGGACGAGATGCCGATCGCCGGATTGAAGGACAGCGTCGTGCCCGGATAGAAGAAGATCGGCATGTAGAAGATCGGCACCCTGCCCAGTCTGATTACAGCCCTGTCCACGAACATATCGTTCTGCGAAAGCGACAGCTTGTCTGCCGTGATGCTCCAGTACGGATCCTTCGCTGTGGTCGCTATTGTACCATTTCGAAAGAAAATCCCATCCGACCCGCTGACATAGGATATCGATTTGCCCGATGCGTAGAACAGGATCTCGGTTCCGCTTGAGTTCTTCCTGTCTGTGGTGCTCTGCCCGTTGTAGACAATGATGTCAAGCTTGCCCCAGTCGAGTGAGATCGCATCACCCTCAAAGGTCCTCTCCTCATCATCCCCACCACTCAGTGAAACGGAGCCCGAGGCCTCAAACAGCTTGGCTTTCAGATCGACAACGACCTTGTCAGCCACAAGCGTCCTCTCGGCGCTCTCACTCTCCGTCGAGAAGGAAATCTTCACGTTTCCCCTGAGTATCACAAGATTGTCTGAAGAATAGAGCTGGTCGGCGCTCTCGATGAGAATCGTCGTAGCATTCTGCTTCTCTTCGGACTCCGACTCCTCCGAATCATCCTCAAGCTCCTCTTCAGAGACCTTGAAGAACTCATAGAGCTGGCTTCTCAGTTCATTCTCCGCAAGGGAGTCATCGAGCCCGTAGGCCCTGCAGATGGCTGCAAGCTCCTCTGCCGAGGAAGTCTGGATTGAGCGTACAAGCAGAGACTGGTCAGCGAAGACCAATCCCATGAGAACGATCATTAGTGCAAGTACAGCAACAACCCTTTTCAGCATCGCTCCATTATATCACTTAGTATTCAAGATATCTTGCAAATAATAACCAGTATAGGAGCCTTTGCAAAGAGCCACCTCCTCAGGGGTTCCCTGCGCTACGATGTGACCGCCTCCATCACCTCCCTCAGGACCGAGGTCGATGATATGGTCGGCCAGCTTTATGACATCCAGATTGTGCTCGATCATGATGACCGTGTTGCCGTTCTCGACCAGCTGGTTGACCACCTCCATCAGCTTCTTTATGTCTGCAAAATGCAGTCCGGTGGTAGGTTCATCCAGCACGTACAGGGTCTTTCCAGTACCTATCTTGGCCAGCTCCAGCGAGAGCTTGACCCTCTGGGCCTCACCACCGCTCAGTGTCAGAGCGCTCTGCCCAAGCTTGATGTAGCCAAGTCCCACGCTGTCCAAGGTTTGCAGCTTGCGCTTGATAGGCGGGACAGCCTGGAAGAACTCCAGGGCCTCAGAAACCGTCATATCCAGCACATCGGCGATGTTCTTGCCCTTGTAGTGGACACCAAGGGTCTCCTGGTTGAACCTCTTTCCATGGCAGACATCACAGGTGACATAGACATCAGGCAGGAAGTTCATCTCGATCTTCAGGGTTCCGTCACCATGGCAGTGCTCGCATCTTCCGCCCGATACGTTGAAGCTGAATCTGCCGCTTCTGTATCCACGGGCCTTGCTCTCAGGCAGGCTTGCAAACAGGTCCCTTATGTGTCCCCACACCTCAACATAGGTGGCAGGGTTGGACCTAGGGGTCTTTCCGATAGGGCTCTGGTCAATCTGGATCAGCTTGTCCAGATACTGGGCACCCTCAATCTCCCTGTAGCCGTCATGGCGCTCAGGCTTCTTGTTGAACCTGTCACGCAGTGCCGGAGTGAGAATCTGGTTGAGGATCGTGCTCTTTCCGCTGCCGGAGACACCGGTCAGGACAATGAGCTTTCCAAGCGGGAAATCGAAGTCCACGTTGTAGAGATTGTTCTTGGTAGCCCCGTAGACCTTCAGATGCTTGCCGTTTCCAGGCCTTCTCATGAAAGGAATAGGTATCTGTATCTTTCCGCTGAGAAACTGTCCGGTGATGCTCTCAGGGTTCTTCTCGATCTCCTCAGGCGTTCCCTGGGCGATGACATAGCCGCCGTGCTCACCTGCCCCCGGACCCATGTCAACAACGTAGTCGGCGTTGCGGATGGTGGCCTCGTCGTGCTCAACCACCAGAACCGTATTTCCAAGGTCCCTGAGGTTCTTCAGCGTATCAATGAGCTTCTGGTTATCCCTCTGGTGCAGTCCGATCGAGGGCTCGTCCAGAACATAGAGGACACCGCTCAAAGCCGAACCGATCTGCGTAGCCAGACGGATTCTCTGGGCCTCTCCTCCACTCAGGGTCCCGGCGTTTCTGTTCATAGTCAGATAGCTCAGACCGACGTTCTTCAGGAACATCAATCTGGATCTGATCTCCTTCATTATCTGGGCAGCGATCTTCTGCTCGCTCTCGGTGAGCTTCAGGCTGAGGAAGAAGTCATAGCTGTCCTTAACGCTCAGGGCAGTAGCCTGGTTGATGTTCTTTCCACCTACAAACACTGAAAGTGCTTCAGGTCTGAGCCTCTCGCCGTGGCAGACAGGGCACTCGACCTCAGTCTGGAACGAACTTATCCAGGTCCTGATGCCCATGCTCTCCGTCTCTGCATAGCGGCGCTTGAGGTCATTGACCACACCATGCCAACGTCTGTTGAACTTGGTGGAACTCATCTTATCCTCATATTCCATGACGAATTTCTTGTCAGAGCCGTACATCAGGGCATCGTATTGCTCCTTTGTAAGCTTGTTGACCGGAGTCTTCATCGTGAATCCATGGCTCTTGGCGAAGGCCTCGAAACCGGCTCTGCTCCAACCCGCATTCGGATTCACGCAGGCGATCGCACCCTCGTCGAAGCTCTTCGTCTTGTCAGGGATTATCTTGTCCTCGTCGTAGATCGTCTTGAACCCCAGGCCGTTGCACTCCGGGCACGCACCGAACGGGTTGTTGAACGAGAACAGCCTCGGCTGCACCTCCCCGATGGAGATTCCGCAGTGCGGGCAGCTGTTCTGCTCCGAATAGATCTCGCTCGTCTCGCTCCTGTCCTGGGCGATGTAGGTAATCTCGACCAGTCCGTTCGTCATGTCAGTGGACTTCTCGATCGAATCCGAGAGACGAAGCCTTGACTCCTTCTCCAGAATCAAACGGTCGATGACGATGCTGATGTTGTGCTTGACCTGCTTGTCCAGGGCGAACTCCTCATCCAGCATGTGCATCTGCCCATCTATCTTGACCCTTTGGTATCCGCCCTTCTTGGCATCCTCCAGAACCTTCTTGTACTCGCCCTTCCTGCCCATGGCAACAGGTGCCATGACCATTATCCTTGCACCCTCTCCGCCTCTGTTGTAGATGGCCTCGATTATCTGGTCGACCGACATGCGGCTGATTGTGCGTCCGCAGTTCGGACAGTGCACCTCGCCGATTCTGGCCCAGAGGAGTCTGTAGTAGTCGTATATCTCAGTGATCGTTCCGACAGTGGAACGGGGGTTTCTTCCAGTTGTCTTCTGCTCGATGGCTATAGCAGGGCTCAGGCCCTCTATCATCTCCACATCAGGCTTGTCCAGACGCCCCAGGAACATCCTGGCATACGAGGACAGGGACTCCACGTATCTTCTCTGCCCTTCAGCAAATACAGTGTCAAAAGCCAAGGAGCTCTTTCCGCTTCCGGAGATACCCGAGACTACAATGAGGGAATTCTTCTTCAGATCGAGGTCAACGTGCTTCAGGTTGTGCTCGTTCGCACCCCTGATTATCAGCTTGTCATTCATAATCGGCCACCGCCTTGAGAAGCTCCTCTCTGGCATGTGCGGCATCGATCTGCTTGAAGATCTCGCCCTTTCTGTACAGATAGACCTTGTTTCCGATTCCCGTCACAGCCAGATCGGCACCCTTCGCCTCACCAGGGCCATTTACCTGACAGCCCATGATGGCCACGCAGATGTCCTTGCCGCTGGCAAGAAGCTCGTGCTCGACCTCCTTCAAAAAGCCCTGGCTGTTGAAGCTGCAGCGTCCGCACATAGGACAGGAGACGATCTTCATGCCACCCTTCCTGAGCCCCAGGGTCCTGAGAAGCTCGACGCCTGCCTGGACCTCATCCTCAATCGAACCAGTGATCGAATAGCGCATCGTACCGCCGATACCCTGCTCCAAGAGGCGTCCCAGAGTCCATGTGGACCTTACGCAGGAGGTGACGACTCCGCCAGCCTCGGTCACACCGATGTGCATAGGATAGTCACTGCGCTTTGAGAACTTCACCGCCGCCTGATAGCTCAGTTCGCTGTCAGAGGCCTTGAGCGAGACCACAGTATCCTTGAATCCAAGGTTCTCGAACCATCCGATGTACTCCAGCGCGGTGTCCACCATCAGGTTAACCTTGTCCTTACCCTCTTCATTTCTTGGAAGCGATCCGCTGTTCAGACCGATTCTGATTGCAACGCCCTTGTCCAGCGCCTTCCTGACGACCTCCTCGGTCTTCCATCTGGCACCGATGTTGCCCGGGTTTATCCTGATCTTGGCCACACCGCAGTCCATGGCATCCATGGCGTTCCTGTAGTCAAAGTGGATGTCAGCCACAACAGGCATCGGGCATCTTCTGACAACCTCGCAAAGAGCATCGTGCTCAGCGATGTCAGGATATGAGAATCTTATGATATCGCAGCCCATGGCCTTGAGAACGCCCATTCTGGACTCGAATCTCTCCTCCAGCCGCGACAGTGGTATGTCATACATCGTCTGCACACTTACAGGGGCATCCCCACCAATGCGCAGGCTTCCAACCTTCACTTCCTTAGTCATGCTTTGACCATACCACTAATGCACCAAAAGATAAAGTGCTTTACTTATTGTTTTTTAAGTACCTCAAAAACCCCAACCATCCCGGATCCATGCAACACGCAACCCTTCCCCACAGAAAAGAAAACGACCTGGAAAACCCTTCAAAAGCCTTCCAAGCCGTCTATTCTTATCTATACTTCCCTATATCTACCTATATGTCGCTCATCCAAGCACTCAGGCCAGCTTCATGTCTCCATCCTTGACCCAGCCGAGCTTTCTGGCGATCTTGTCGAAGATGAAGGCCAGAACTGCAGGCAGAACGATGCAGATCAGAAGCAGTCCAATCCAATCGAAGGCAGTAGGACTGATGGCAACAGCACCTCTGGCTATTGCACCCTCACTTGGGGCGAACCAGCCAGTCCAGACACCGATAGGACCGCAGAGACCGCAGGTACCCATACCGGAGTTGATGGCAGCACCGTTCATCTCAAGCTTGAACACACAGGTGGCAATCGGACCGGTGATTGCACTGGCCAAGGTAGGAGCAATCCAGATCCTGGGATTCTTCACGATGTTACCCATCTGAAGCATCGAGGTACCAAGCCCCTGGCTAACCAGACCACCGACCTTGTTCTCCTTGTACGAAGCAACCGCAAAACCAACCATCTGAGCACAGCAGCCTGCAACTGCGGCTCCACCTGCTAATCCTGTAAGACCAAAAGCGGCACAAATTGCAGCCGAACTGATTGGCAAAGTCAAAGCAATTCCAACTACAGCAGAAACAAGAATACCCATCCAGAATGGATGA
>DMOO01000031.1 GCA_003456855.1 Sphaerochaeta sp. | reverse complement strand
GATTTCAAGGAGATCATCGAGCCGCTCAGGTTCCTCTTCAAGGATGAGGTCCGTCAGCTTGGCAGAGAGCTCGGTCTTCCTGAGTACCTTGTAAGCAGACAGCCCTTCCCTGGTCCGGGTCTGGCGATCAGAGTGATTGGAGACATCACAGAGGAGAAGCTTTCCGTTCTCAGAGAGGCCGACTGGATCTTCAGAAGCGAGGTCGAGGCAGCACAGGTCCCTGATGCAAGCCAATACTTTGCCGTCCTTACTAACACCAGAAGCGTAGGTGTCATGGGCGATGGAAGGACCTATGAGTACACACTGGCCCTGAGATGCGTGAGCACCACTGACTTCATGACAGCGACCTTTACAAGGATTCCTTACGAAGTCCTTGAGAAGGTCTCCCACAGGATCGTGAACGAGGTCCCTCACATCAACCGCGTTGTCTATGACATCACAGCCAAGCCACCAGCAACGGTGGAGTGGGAATGATTACAGCATCACATGGTTTTCTTGTAATATAATGAATTAGATTCCTCTTATAGCGTGCACCGGTACAAATATTGTACAAAAAGCTATTCTATGGATTCTCATTATTCTCTTCAAACCTGTTCTTAAGGTCTTGCATTAGAAAGAAAAATCAATAATAATCAAATTAACCGAAATTCATTTCGGCCAAATCCATTTAGGCTGAATCGAATTGGGTGAACGGAGATACGAAATGGAGAAACAGTTCAGAGGAAGAAACAAAGAACTCAAAGCTCTTGAGCAGAGATTCAACCAGGGTGGTTTTTCAATGACTGTCATTTTCGGCAGACGGAGAATAGGCAAAACAATGCTTGTCAATCACTTCATTCAGGAGAAGGAATGCAAGTGTATAACCTTCACTTCAGTTGAAAGGGAAGAACGAGAGCTTTTGTCATTGATGACAGAATCTGTTCTGGATGCTTTGGCCCCGGATTTGAAGGACAATGTCAGCTTTACCAGCTTTGAGAAGCTCTTTGATTTCATTGGAAATCAGGCTGAAAGAGAAAGGATAATCTTCTTCATAGACGAATATCCATACCTGTCAAAGCAGTGCCCCTATATTCAGTCCGTCCTTCAGAAAGCTATAGATACCCATTGGCAAACAGGAAATCTGTTCCTCATAATTTGTGGCTCTCTTGTGAGTTTTATGAAGAGAGAGGTCCTTGCAGAGTCATCACCCTTGTACGGAAGGAGCAATCTGGTATTGAAACTGAGACCGTTTGACTATAGGGAAACCGCCGGGTTTCTTGATGGTTTTTCCAACGAAGAAAAAGCCATCTGCTATGGACTTACAAACGGCATAGCCAAGTTCATTGAGCAATTCGATGATCAATGTAGCCTGGATGAAAACATCATCAATCAGTTCTTTTCCATCGGTGGATATTTCACAGAGGAACAAATCAAAACAGTGGTCTCCAACGAAAAGCAGAGCCCTGCCCTATATAACTCCATATTATCCGCAGTGGCCACCGGACATACCAAAAACAGTGAGATAGCCTCATTCATAGGTTCTGATGATATTTCATATCCCCTCAAGGTCCTTGTTGAAGCCGAACTACTCGAGAAAAGGTTTTCAAAGAAACCATACTATGTTCTGAATGACAGCATGCTTGAATTCTGGTTCAGATATGTAAACAGAGCCACCAGCCTGATCAATGCCGGTCGTGGCGACATCTACTATCGTTCAAATGTCAAAGATCATATACACGAGTTCATGGGAAAGGTCTTTGAGAAGATGGCCAAAGAATATCTGTTTATGAATTCAGGCATTGATGGTTTCCCTGTCCTCACGGATATTTCGGAGTATCAGTCTGCAGTGATTGATGAGAGCAGAAAGCCCAAGCAGATTGAAATAGATCTTATGGGCAGGAACAACAATGAGATCCTGCTGATAGGAGAATGCAAATTCAAGAATTCACCATTTGACAAGACGGAATTGGACAAGCTGCTTGAAAAGACAAAATACCTCCCTGCTTCAAACCCCCAGATCTGCATCTTCTCGCTCAGCGGATTTACCGAAGAAGTCATCAAGAACTCCGGAAGCTGCAGATTGATAAGGCTTGATGATATGTATTGAAGCTGTCCGTAGTCCGTAAAAGAGATTGATAATATGGATAATACAGATAGAAATAGTGCAATTATAACAGCCAATTCCGACTGCTGGGATTGACTGGATTGCTTTGGCCATCTGTGCGATATGCTTCGTTGTGCTGTTCAAATTCAAGGTCAGCCCTATCCTTCTCATGATCGGATCCTGTGTTGCTGGAATCATCATCTATCCGGTTTTCGGGTTTTGATTGTGTGGCATGGTTGATTCCCATGATTCCTCCATTGTTTCAAGATGCCCCTTGTCTTAGCGAACTTTGGGTAATGTATTTATGTTAGGACTTTGAAATAGGGATAGCAGATATGTCGCAACTGTTGACAAAGAAGAAGGTTCAAGCGTCCCCGCTGTCATCTGGGCAATCACTAAAAGACATGAACATGAGCTTGATTTACGGGAAGGAATCGGAGCGCACCACTATGAGAAGCAGTATCTGGATATCTGGTTCAAGGGAGAGCTCATCACAGCACTTGCATACATAATGCCGGGCGGAAGACCTGAGGGAATCCCGGATGCTGAGTACTACAACAGAATAATGACTGGGTATAGAGAGAATGGAATAGAGGTGGATGGATAACATCCACCTAATTATTTCCCGTCTGTTGATGGAGAAAAAACAATCCGCGTTCTCTTCTCCAACTCTTCCATAAGCCTCAGCATTGCACCAGATGGTATGCTCTTGCTTATCAGACTTCCGTTACAGTGATGATCCCTTCGAAAGTGGATGGCAATGCATGCCAGCAATTCCTCTAAAGAAAGCCGGCTGACCCATTCGGATCTCGCAGCATACGCTTCCCTTTCGTGCATGTCCATATAATCGCCATAATCCTTGATGACAAGCCAATCTGCGCATCAAAAGCCTCCACCCAAGGATTATGCTACAAATCGCAGAAGAGAGAAAGAATCATGCCCAAAACGAATAGAGCAGGTTCACGAACTCATAGTCCTTGAAGGATCAGAACATGTTCCCTGTAAGATGACAGTCCGGCAAGAAGCCAAATCCTTGATTGATAATCCGGATAGCACGCTAGACCGGCATATGCGGGACATGGCTTTGATGAACCAATAGCTAGGGTTAACGTTAATCTTATAAATTTTTATACAATAAAGAGTTATTTAAAATTTTGCACTTGCTTTGCAACCATTTCGGTGTTAATCTGTAATTGATGAGTGTTTTATTGAAGGACATTGCTGAGAAAACCGGTTTCTCCATCAATACAGTCTCGCGCGCGTTGCGCGATGACAAAAAATTGTCTGAAAGCACACGCAAGACAATCCGCGAGACTGCAGAGATGATGGGGTATGTGAGAAACTCCGCAGCCGCCCTCATGAGAAAGGGAACCTCGAACGAGATCGGAATCATCTCGGGCGATTCTTCAAATCCGTTTTTTGCAGAAGTCGTCAGGGGGATAGAGGAAACCGCAAAACAGGCCGGTTTCCGGATTCTTCTTCTGAACACGGACGAAGATCCCGAACGGGAAGCAGACTACATGAAGATGTTTGTGTCCATGAAAGTTGCCGGGATACTCATCGTTCCCGTCTTCCATGACGATATGTGTCAGAAGATCTACAGGACAATATCAGTCCCCTATTATTTCGTAGGAAGACATGTGGAGGGGATTACGGGGCATTCCATTCTCCATTCCGACATACAGTCCCAATATGATGTCACACAGTCACTGATCAACAAAGGACACAGACGGATTCTCTATATCGTAGGTCCAGAAAACATCAGCAACACCATCGACAGACTTAACGGATACCTGAAGGCATTGGAAAACAACGGAATCCCATGCGATCCAAATCTCATAATAAGGACGAACGGCCACATAGAGGACGGTTTCGCATCAATAAACCGAGCTCTGAACAGAAGCCTCGATTTCACTGCAGTAGCCTGCTTCAATGACCTTGTGGCAATGGGCGCCATAAAGGCCCTTTCCGAGAACAACTACAGGGTTCCGGAGGACATTGAGGTATTCGGCTTTGACAACCTTTATATCTCCCAGTTCATGCAGCCCAGTCTCAGCACAGTGGACGTGCCAAAGTTCGCACTGGGAAAGATAGCAATTGAAACGCTGTTGCGGCACATTGAGAATCCGCAGCTGCCATATGACGACATTAATTTGAGCACCAGGTTGATTTACAGGAAATCATCCGCCAAAAACAGACTATCCTTAAAGGAGGATTAATATGAAGAGTTTGAAAAAAACAGCAGTTGTGTTGCTCGTGCTTTGCTGCATGGCATCACTGTTCGCACAGGGGGCGGCTGAGGCCAAGACTACAGGCCCCAGAGTCGTAACGTTCTGGTCTCTGTTCACAGGAGGAGACGGAGAGTTCTTCGATGCTATCATCAATGAGTTCAACAAGACTCATACCGACATCCAGCTCAAGAATGACACTGTGAAATTTGATGATTACTACACAAAGCTCACAGCTGCACTTGCAGCCGGAAATGCACCTGACATGATTGTCTGCCATCAGGGCAACCTGCTCAACTATGTCCCAAGCGGACAGCTTCTTGCTCTTGACGAGTATCTGAAGGCAAACAATTTCCCAATCGATGACTTTGTCGAAGCTCCGTTGAAAGCATGCAACTTCGACGGCAAGCAGTATGCAATCCCACTTGATGTCCATCCGATCATCATGTATGTCAACACAGATCTTCTGGAGAAGGCCGGAATCAAAGAAATCCCGCAGACCATAGAAGATCTTATTGCGGCTGGAGTGAAGGTTGCAGAGACGACAGGAAAGATGGGAATCGACATCGACAACACCACAGCCGTTTACAAGGCTTACACGCTGACAAGGCTGTTCTTCTCCTTCATCTATCAGCAGGGCGGAACATTCCTTACAGCTGACAACAAGGCTGCCAACTTCAACAACGAGTATGGTGTCAAGGCTCTCCAGGCCCTTCAGGACATGGTACAGAAGTACAAGACAACACCTGCAGGACTTGACTATGACACAGCCATGAATGAGTTCAAGCTCGGTGATGCAGCTTTCTACTTCAACGGTGTTTGGGCAACCGGAACCCTGGAGCAGCAGGCCGGACTGAACTTCAAAGCACTTCCTATCCCCGGTTTCATGGGCAAGCCGGCAGCTTGGTCAGGAAGCCACACTCTGGCTATTCCTGCAAAGGCAAACATCGATCCTGAGCATGTCAAGGATATCCTAACAGCCATCGAATTCATCACCGGACACGGTGAGATGTGGGCCAAGGCAGGTCATGTCCCAACCAGAACCTCCGTCCAGAACAGCAAGGCATTCGCAGACCTTCCGTACAGAAAGGGCTATGCTGATTCTGCAGCAAGTGCAGTTGCACCACCGACAACAGCTGCATGGGAAGAGATCTATGGAACATGTTCCGATCTTCTTGAGTATGCGGTCAACAACGGCCAGCCGGTTCAGGAAGCACTGGACCAGATGGAGAAAGCGGTAAACAAGATCATCGCATCCTATTGATTGAAGACCAAACCGACCGGGTATTCTTATCCGGTCGGTTTGGATTTGTCAGACATCTTTTGGGTCAGGAACAGAATATGATTCCCGGAAACAAAGACAATCGGGATGGATGGTTGTTCTCCATTCCGTTTCTTTTGGTATTTGTTCTTTTCATGCTGTTTCCACTGGTTTACGGACTGGTGATCAGCTTCTTCAGATGGAACATCCTGTCCGACAAGGTATTCATCGGGTTACAGAACTATGTGAGCCTTTTCTCGGACGAAAAATTCTACACTTCTCTTTGGCACACTGTTGAATTTGTGCTTATCACAACGCCGGTTCTGCTGGTAATAGGCTTTCTTATGGCGTTGGTAACAACATCGAAATCCCCTTTGAGGAAGGTTGCAGAAAACGTCTTCTTCATTCCATATATTTTTTCAATGACCGTTGTCAGCACCCTGTGGGCCTGGCTTTTCCAGAAGCAGTACGGGCTGCTGAACAAGGTGGCGGGCCTCTTCGGAATCCAGCCCATAGGTTGGCTGACGGATCCGAACTGGGCAATGTGGTCTGTCTGCATTGCGACCTTCTGGTGGACCGCAGGCTTCAACATGATTCTCATGTCCGCCGGAATCAAGCAGATATCGTCAGAGATATATGAAAGCGCGAAGATCGACGGTGCGAACTACCCCCAGTGTGTTTTCAGGATCACGATACCTCTTCTGAAGCCCACCATAGTGCTTTGTCTGATTCTTCAGATAATCGCCTCATTCAATGTCTTCGGACAGGTTTATGTAATGACCGGAGGCGGACCGTTCGGAAAAACCAGAACCATCATACAGTACATCTACGAAACAGGATTCTCATACTTCAAAATGGGTTATTCCGCAGCCATGAGCTACATTCTGTTCCTCATCATCATGATTGTGTCTGTCATCCAGTACATATCGCTTGGGAGGAAGTCCGATGAATAGCAAACCTGGAGCAAAGCGGATAATCTGCAATACCCTCCTCTCTCTCATTCTCATCCTGTGGTTCTTCCCGTTCATCTGGATGGTCTTCACATCCCTGAAGATCGAGAACGAGGTGGTGACAAAGGTATTCCATTTCTTCCCCCAGAATCCCACATTGGCGAACTACATAAAGGCCTTCAGCTCCTCCAAGATACTCAGATGGATGCTCAACAGCGCATTCACGTCGGCCATGGCCATGATCCTGACGCTGATAGTCGATGCCCCCATAGCCTATGCGTTTGCAAAAATACGCTTCAGAGGGCGAAATCTCCTTTTCTGGACTGTCATGGCAGGCATGATGGTTCCGTTCCAGGTTCTCATCATCCCCCTTTACCTTCAGTTCAACTCATACGGGCTCATAAATACGATGTCTGCAGTGTATCTTCCGAGAATCGCCCTACCTATAGGCATCTTCATCATGAAGCAGTTTTTCGAGGGCATCCCCGATGCGCTTGAAGAGGCTGCGTTCATAGACGGAGCAACGAGATTCCGAATATTCTCATCCATCATTCTTCCTTTGGGGAAAACGGCTTTTGCAACGGTTACGATCCTTTCCTTCATAAACTGCTGGAATGACTTCCTGTGGCCGCTGATAGTAATGAACGATACGGACAAGTATACGATTACTGTCGGAATCGCCAACTTCCAGGGAACACACGGGACACAATACTCTCTGATTATGTCGGGAGCCGTGATTGCCTGCATCCCGCAATTCATATTCTATCTGTTCTTCAGAAAGAAAATCATCGCAGGTATTGCCATGACTGGAATCAAGGGGTGAAGTTGTGCAGGTAAACAGAAAGACCGATGGATCTATAGGTGTTATTCTAAACAACGGAACAAGCTTCAACATGAGAAGCACAATCTTTTCTCTCCAAGGTCCAGTGTCATCCGCAGATGTTTCGGACCGTGTTTCGGAAATCAGTGATGGCTGTGTGTGCATCGACATGTCCTGGAATCTTCCAGAAGGAGACTATAGGATTGAAACCAGCTTCGAGTCATGTGCTTTAAACGCAGACAACGAGGTTTTCATCCCCTCTGTCATGTATCGGGGAAATGAAAACGGCAAGGGATGTTTCCCTAGACTCAGCATATCAAACAAATGGAGTTTCCTTGAGAGCAGAACATCTATTCCGGCATGTGTTCAGCTGAACGATGGAGACTGTGTTTTCACCGCCGCCGTACTGGCTTCGGATCCTGTTTGCAGTGTGTCATGGAACGGTAAAAGCATCATCCACACCATCCCCGGCTTTGAAGGCCCATATTCCTACAAGGGCAAAAACACACTGAAGAAATCAGGGGAACCCGGATACTTGCACGGCTCCGCATTCAGGAAAACTTTTGTCATTGGCTCGTTGAAGAGCGGTGACAGTTTTGAGGCGTACCGCCTGTTCATGGAGGATTTCGGAGATGCAAGAAAAACCTGTCACGATACAAAGGATTCCCCTCGGCCTCTTCGATACTGCTGGAACGACATAGAGGCCCTCCTGCTCACTCATCTGCTCAGCCTTGTAAAGAAAGCTGACAATACAGACGATGAGTACTACCTAATGATGGGAATTGAGAATGGGGATAAGCAGAACGTGTATGACTATACTGCTGCATCCTTCCTTGTAAAAAGCCTCGAAGGAGCCCTTGTCCTGGCCTTGTCCGACAGTGAAAAGGTGAAAAGACGCGCCAGTGATATAGTTTCCGAAGTCTTGGACCGTCGGGAGAGAATACTGGCCTCCGAATTTGGAATAATTGACAGGTCGGATCTTTACGGAAAACTAGCACAAGGGATAGCCAAGTTTTTCTTCCGTGCGGAGCAGGCGCCGGGCATATTCCAGGATTGCTATGACATCAGGCATGACATCTGGGGCGGTTATCTTGGAATAGGAGAGAACTCCAAATACAACAGGCTTGTCAATGCACGATGCAACGGAGAGGCCATGATTGCCTATCTCGGTCTTTCTGACCTTATCCCCGATTTGAAGGAGAAAATCATAAACCTGGTGACCAGGGTTTCGGATTTCTATGTCAGAAACCAGCTTCCTGACGGCAATCTAGGCAGATGGTGGAGCCCTGAAGGCGAACCCGTCAATACACTCGGCACAAATGGAGCATACATCCTCTCCCTTCTGATATGCCTTAACAGGAAATACCCTGACCGGAAATACGAGGAAGCAATACTCCGGGCTGCCGACTACTATGCCTCAGTTGCATTGAAGGGAGATTTCTTCGGAGACACACTTGATGCTGACACCTGCGACAAGGAATCTGGAGAAGCATTGTTGTCTGCCATGATGGATCTTTGGGATGCTGGATACAGAAGGCCGGAATATCTTCAGGCCGCGAGACGAGCCGCATTGTTTGTCTCAACATGGATTTTCCAGGACAATCTCCGGTTCGGCAAGGATACTCCGATGGGTGCTTTAGGTTTTGCAAGTCAGGGAATGACCAGCGCATCCATTGCCAACGAGCATCTGGACTTCTATGGTTTTCTCATTTCCTATGACTTTTTGAGATTGTATCGTGCAAGCGGCGACAATCTGTTCAAAACACAGGCACTGAACATGCTAAATGCCTGCAGACAGTTCATCTGTTCCCCGACCGAGGATCTAGGATCCAAACGCTATGGCTGGCAGCCTGAGCAGTTCAACCAGACCGATTGGGACTACTTCGATGTTCCAGGAAGAACAGGTTTCTTCTCAATTGACATCGCATGGGTCACGGTTCTTTCCCTCGGTGCTTTCCACAAACTGAAAAAGGAGTTCCCCGAATGCGTTTCACAGTGATGACTCAGAACCTTTGGAATACCATAAGATGGGATGAAAGAAAGGAATGCGTAAGATCGTTCTTCAGACTGTATTCCCCGGATATTTTATGTCTGCAGGAAGTCAGGCCTGAGCTTTTGTCATGGATAGACGAAAGTCTTCCAGATTATAGCCGCATCCAAGACCCCTTTGTCGGATGGACGAACGAAGGAAGCATCTACTACAAGAAAAGTCTTTTCACCGAGGTGTGTCATGGAGAGGTTTTCCTGGACATGCCGGAGCATGACAGAAGGCTCTTCTGGGCAAGACTCAAAAATCCGGATGGACATACAATCTTTGTCTCAACCGTCCATCTGACATGGCAAGGCAATGCCGATGAAGTTGCCACTGGAATGACATACAGGCACAAGGAGTCCATCATCGTTGGCAATGCCTTGAAAGAGCTTGTCCTTGACGGGGAAGGAGCTATCATATGCGGGGATTTCAACGACCCACTTCATCCCGTGGAGACAATAAAGAGCATTACGGGAATGCAGGAAGTGTTCTGGATTCTCGGACAGGTGGCTCCGGTGACATTTCCCTGCTCTCCCCCAAGCGATGAGCTGAACCTTGTCGAATCGATTGACAAGATGATGATCAATGACAAACTGAAGGTCCTGATGGCGGACAGCCCCCACTACAGGCTTGCCGGGGCAGCGGCCTCCGATCACTGGTCCGTGGAAGCATTATTCGAATACTGATTCAACAGCCAAACCGCCTGCAACGGTGGAATGGGAATAATAACATATTTTTGCTAACTCATTATAAAACCGACAGCTATCTGCCGGCTATTTTGACCGATTATTGGCCGAGTTTTTCATGAACTGATTGCCGGGTTCGAAGCAAGCCATGCAGCCAGATCCTGAATCGCTATACCTTCAATATCGTATTTCTCATGGAAAGTACGGGCCAGAAGCAGCTTTGGATATGAATCGTGTATGGCCTTCAACGGAAGGAGTTCGCGGTTCAGAGTTTCCTCTGATGTAATGTTGTCGGAAACCTGAATATACAGTTTCTCTGAATTTCTGACTGCCACAAAATCAATTTCCTTTTTATACAGTTTGCCCACATATACCTCATAACCGCGTCTGAGCAGTTCAAGATAGACAATGCCCTCATAGATGTGTCCGTAATCCATGTTTCTTGTTCCCAGAATGGAATACCTGAAACCAGAATCGACAATATAGAACTTGCTGTTGCTTGAAAGCTGCTTTTTACCCTTTATGTCAAAACGTGCTGCTTCATAGAAAAGAAAAGCATTGCACAGATAAGAGATATATTTCGAGACGGTTTTGTTTGTAATTGAACTTCCGTCTTTGTTCAGCTCCGTACAGATTTTATTCGGAGAAAGAAGGTTTGCTGTGTTTCCTATCATGAAATCCGATATCTTCCGCAACTCAGATGCATTCCGTATATTGTATTTCTTGACGAGATCCCTAAGCAGGACGGTTTCATACAAGTCCTTCAGATAGTTTGTCCTGTCAGCCGGATTGCCATATAGATACGATCCGGACATACCTCCGTTTCTGGCATATTCATCGAAAGAGGCATTAAGGCTATTTCCGGAATCATCATTGTATTCGAGGTATTCCTTGAACGAGAATGGGAAAACACTGATTTGCATTGATCGTCCGGTAAACAGAGTCGCCAAATCAATGCTGAGCAGAAATGCATTCGAACCAGTGAGGTAAATATCAAAGATTCCCTTTGCATGGATGCTGTTGATTGCAAGTTCAAAGTCTTTACACAGCTGTATTTCATCAACAATCAGGATGTTTTCCTTCTCTTGCTCATGATGATCAATAATGTATGAGTGAAGTGCTCTGTATTCACGGAGATTCTCATTCTCCAGTTCCTGAAGGTTTATGAATAGAATATTTGAATTACGGAAGTCCCGCTCAAGTATTTTGATGAACTCTTTCATCAAAACGGACTTGCCACAACGGCGTATTCCCGTAATGACCTTTATGTCAGGTGTCCCTTTGACTTCAAGCAAACGGTTCAGATACTCGGTTCTTTCAATCAGTTTCATATTGACCTCCTCCTAGTATGATTATAGCACTATTCCTAAAAAATGAAAATAATTCAACTTTTAGGAATTGCCTTCCACATATGTCCGATTATTGTCCGACAAACATGGTAATATCATGAATAATATGAATGCAATTAACGTTAAATTTACAGATAGAATCGTGGATCCATTTTGAATGGAAAAAAATCTAAAACTTCTAAACTACGTGTACAGAGTGCGTTTTTGCATGTATTTTAAGCACACATGACACCATATGACAGGTATAACAAGATGCGTTCAAAGAGTGGGAATCATTGCAAATCAAAGCTAAACCATTACAATGCCGACACTTGACTTCCCGGCCTTCAGGGAATCCAGCCTCTTGATGAGGTTCTCAATAGAGACCACACAGACGGCTCGGTTGTAGGAAAGTTCAGAACAGACCTCAAGGGTCTTCAGATGATCACCGTCACCTACCACAGGAACCAGGGAATCCTCAATTTCTTCGACTGAGAAGGCAACCGCCTCTGGTCAAGCGAGCCAGGCAGCTCCGGAAACATTCTGGTACCCGTCAACTGGATGGGCGACGGAACGGACCTGATCCTCCTGAACGGAAACAACAAGTTCGGTGGAATGATAGACGGCTACGGCAGACGTGTTGTGATCTTCCCGGACGATGGACATCCGGATCCCTGCTGTGAGGCTCTTGACCTGACCGGAGACGGAAGGGATGAGATCATCCTGTGGGGCAAGGACAGAATGTTCATCTACACCCAGGACAATGTCGTCAAGGGAGATGTGCATTCTCCTAGAAGATACCCGACCTACAATGCTCTTCAAACTACCGTGGGGAGTACGCCTACAGAGACTGAGAGGCATATCGTGCGTTGAGAAGGGGGCCGTGATGGTCCCCTTCTCTCTTTTGGCGTGTTGCTCTTATCTGTATTCCCCAATCCAGGCCCTGTTGGCCTCGAACATGTCATCACAGAGAGATCTAATCTCGTCCAGACACAGCTCGGAGCTGGTATGGGGATCCAGCATCGCCGCCATGTACACATCCTCCTTCCTTCTTGTCACAGCAGCCTGGATGGCCATCTGCTGGACGTTGATGTTCGTCCTGTTCAAGGCCGCACACTGCTCCGGAAGTCTGCCCACCATCAAGCTGGTTATCCCATGGGAATCCGCAATGCAGGGGACCTCAACACAGGCATCATCGGGCAGGTTCTCGATTGAACCATGGTTGATCACATTGCCGTTGAACTCATATGGGACATCGGAGACCATCGCCTGGATTATCATGGAGGCATATTCCCTTGACCTCTCATGAGAGAGGTCCGGGTTCTCCACAAGCTCCTTTCGCATGTTGCCCCACTTCTCGATGTTCTTTATGCATCTTCTTGGGTACTCATCCAATGGAATGTTGAACTCATCTATCTGCTCCGGATAGCCTTTCTTGATGAAATACGGCAGATACTCTGACAGATGCTCGGAAGACTCTGTGACATAGTATCCGAACCTCCGCATTATCTCATGCCTCACCATATCGTCCTTCGGTGTGGACTCAAGGGAAAGCCTCTTTATCTCCGGGTAGATGTCCTTGCCGTCCTCCCTCACATCCAGAAGCCAACCCATGTGGTTGATTCCCGCAACCCTGTACGTGATCTTACCCTTCGGCTCCCTGTTGAGACCTGCAAGGAGCTTCTTGACCACAACCTGGACGCTGTGGCAGAGCCCAACGGTTCTGACTTCAGTATGGCGCTGCATGTAGCCTGACAGGATCGCCATCGGGTTCGTGTAGTTCAGAAACCATGCATCGGGGCAGCACCTCTCCACCACCGAGGCGAAGAGGTCCAGAACCGGGATGGTCCTCAGACCCCTGAAGATCCCTGCAGGACCGAGGGTGTCACCTATGGTCATCCTCAGACCGTGTCTGCTGCAGATGTCGAAATCCGCTTTGGTGGCGGGATCATATCCACCGACCTGTATGGCATTGATTATGAAGTCGGCACCGTCCAGCGCCTTTGGCAAAGATTCGGGACCGCAGTGCACGCTTATGGTTGAACGGTTTCCGTTGAGGTTCCTGTTAAGGACCTGACACATCTTCAGCGAATCCTGAAGCCGCTCGGAATCTATGTCGTAGAGAGCATAATGCATGTTCTCCAGACCCGATGTCAACATGCAGTCCCCAACCACGTTTCTGAGAAAAACGGCACTCCCGGCGCCTAAAAATGCTAATTTCATATTCTCCTTCCATGATTGGCGATCCCTTCACCGAAAAGGCAAAGGAATCACCAGGTGATAATCAGAGCTCCTCGTCCCAGCGAGCCAGTATTCTGGAGATCACGTCCTCGGCTGAGGCGTTCTCTGTGACAAGAGCGTCCATCTCCTCGGACAGTATGGTGTTGAACAGGGACCAGTTCGGAGACGTTGCGGCCACAGCCAACTTGGGATCCAGAGTGGAGGCGAAATCGATGACGACCTTGAGCTCCTCGTCATACTTGGAATAGGAGATGTCCTCGTTCCTGATGTCCTCCCTCACCGGAATGAAGCCGCCATCCTGGCAGAAGGATGTCATTATCTCCTTGGAGCTGAGCCACTTGATGAATGTGGCGACTGCATTCGGGTATTTTGTCTTCGAGATGCCGAACAATCCGTTTCCACCAAGGTCGCTTGAAAGCCTGCCGTTTATTGACGGGAGATAGGTCATGCCCCAGTTGCCCGGCATTCCGCTCTCTATGTTGTCAGCCTGCCAGCTTCCGGAGAAGTTGAACGGCACAAGACCTGACATCAGCATGTTGTTGCTTGTACCCTTCTGGGATATGGTCTCAGCAACGACCAGCCCCTCCTCAAGCCAATGCTTGTAGAGATTGATGAACGCCTTGAACTCCGGTGTGTCGATGTTGATCTTCTCGAAGTCGTTGTCCGGGAAGATGTCAACTCCAAGCTCATAGGCGAACGGCATGAGACGCATGGCCCTTGTGCCGGTCCAGACCCCGGCGAAGGCATACTCGAGACCATAGGCTTCCTTCAGCTTCTTTCCGATGCCCTCAAGCTCCTCCATGGTGTATGCATCGTCCTTTCCTGTCGGGATGCGGATACCCTGCTCCTCGAACATCGTCTTGTTGTAGCACAAAACGATGGTATCAGTATGCAGAGGAACGCCATAAACGGCATCGCCATCAAGGAACGGGGCTACGAATCCATCGACATAACCTGCAATGTCCTCATCGCTGAAATAATCCGAGACATCAAGCATCAGCCCTGTGTCCTTGTACTTTCCGACGTTGGAGTACTGGACAAGACACACATCCGGGTAATCGTTCGCGGCCATCCTCGTATCTATCTGGGTGGTGAAACCCTTAGAGGGGTAGACCGTGGCGTTGACCTTGACACCGGGATACTTCTG
This sequence comes from Sphaerochaeta sp., assembly GCA_003456855.1. GTDB lineage: Bacteria > Spirochaetota > Spirochaetia > Sphaerochaetales > Sphaerochaetaceae > UBA9732. Next base: position 7,556 of record DMOO01000031.1, on the reverse strand, counting down.
CTCGAACTCCGCAATGAGCCTGGTCCATGTCTCGGCTATGCTTGTTGTGCTCTCCCAATATGCGAACTCGATAACGGCACCCTCTTCAGGCTCAAGAGAACCTGACTTTGCGACGCTCTGGGCCTCAGGGGCACCACTTGCGAACACCACTGCAAAGCAGAGTGCGACCAACAACAATGAAAACAACCTCTTCATCTTTTCCTCCTTTGTATAGTCAAACCATCAAATGGTCTTCAACCTTTGATTCCGCTGTTCACAGCCCCATCCACAAACTGCTTCTGAAAGACGAGGAACACCACAGCCACCGGAACGAGCGATATCAGAGACAGTGCCATCAGGTCGTTCCACTGGAAATTGGTCGTGCCGCTGATGGATTTCAGACCCATCTGCAGCGTGTACATCTCCTTCTTGCTGACAACGATCAGCGGCCACTGGAAATCATTCCACCTCCATCTGACCGTGTAGATTACAAGAAGGCTGATCAGGGGCTTCACGTTAGGCACTATGACCTTGGTGAATATGGCGAATTCCGAGCATCCGTCTATCCTTGCGGATTCTATAAGGGAATCCGGAATCTCCTCGATGAACTGCTTTGCCATGAAAAGTCCGAAGGCCTCGGCACACACCGGCAAGATCAGGCCCAGGAACGTGTTCGTGAGCCTCAGCCTTGAAACGATCACAAAGGAAGGCACCATTATGACCTGTGTGGGTATCATCAGGGTCGAGATGACAACCATGAACAGGAAGCCCTTGCCTTTGAACCTGTACTTTGCGAACGCAAACCCCGCAAGCAGATTGATGAGCACCGTTATCGCCGTTGCAGCGAAGGCCACTATGGTCGTGTTGCGCATCCAGAGGGCAAGCGGGAATGACCTCACCGCGTTCGACATGTTCTCCCAATGGAACTCCCTGGGCCAGATTGTAGGCGGATAGAGTCTGACCTCTGGCCCCGACTTCACTGATGTGACGAATATCCAGAAGATCGGGAAGAACATGGTTGCGGCAAGTGCCACCACAAGCACATAGAGAAAGAACCTTTTGACTCCGTTGAACCTTCTGACCATGTCACTTCCTCCTTTCGATCCTGAACCGGATCAGCGTGAACACAAGAAGGAACAGGAACAGCACCACCCCTCCAGTGGAAGCCCTGCCGAAGTTGTTGTTTGTGAATGCGGTGTTGTAGATGTACAAGGCAAGCGTGGATGTGCCGTTTCTGGGCCCACCACCTGTGATGGTGTAGATGAGATCGAAGGACTTGAAGCTGGAGATGACGGATGTGATCATGACGAACAGGTTGGTCCCTCTCAACGATGGTACCGTTATGTAAAGGAACCTCTGGAATGAGTTCGCACCATCGACGGTAGAGGCCTCATAGAGTTCCTTGTCGATCCCCTGCAAAGCCCCCAGGTAGATGACCATCTTCGTCCCAAGTGTGTGCCACAGCGATGAGAGCACAATCAGGACGAAGGCGTACCGTCTGTCCGTGAACCAGTTGATCTTCTGCCCACCCAGAGAGACCACCAGGGAGTTGATGAAGCCTAGGTTCGTGTCGAACAGCCATGAGAAGGCAAGGCCTGTTATGACTGTGGAGATCATGCAAGGAAGATAGATCAGGGCCCTCACCATCCCCCTTCCGAGGAACTTCTTGTTGAGGACCAAGGCAACCAGCAGGCCAAACACCATCTCGAGCGGAACGACGACACCGGTGAATATGAATGTGTTCACCAGCGAGGTTTTGAAGGTGCTGTTTGTGAAGATCCTTCTGTAGTTCTCGAACCAGACGAAGACCTTGGTTCCTATTCCGTTCCATTTTGTAAGGCTGTAGAAGAACGTCGCCATTATCGGAAATATGACAAACACGAGAAAGAGGATCATGTTCGGGAGGATGAAGATGTACGGCATCACATCCTTCCTGTATCGTAGCTTTGTCTTGGGGTGTTTTTCCAAAGAAACCCTCATCTGCCGAACTCCCATGTGTTTAGGTTAAGATGCGCAATTCCATAAAAACATAGCAAAACTCGTCAATGATATGGTAAAATGTGTACAAATGGATGAACACACATCAACCAACAAGGAAGTGGTGAAATACTCGTTCTACTATGCAAACGAGGGGAACATGGGTCCGGTCAACTGCGGTCAGATGCAGTGCACACCAAGCCACAGGTTCGGACCCAACGTCAGGTCCTACTACATCGTCCACTTCGTGTTCTCGGGCAAGGGAGTCTTCTATTCGCAGAATGGGCGATATTACCTGTCGAAGGACTGGTGCTTCATCATAAGGCCAGGAGAGAGCACCACATACGAGGCCGATGCCCAGGACCCATGGAACTATGCCTGGCTAGGCTTCACATGCGTTCCCTGCCCCTCCTTCCTGGAATCCGACACCCTGTACCTTCCCCAGGCCAGGCCCATATTCGAGAAGATCCGCAAGGAATACATAAACTACGGCAAGCAATGGTATATTCTCAGCCTGATAGGGAACCTGTTCACCGTAATATCGGAGAAGGACTCCGAAAAGGTGAACACACACTTCAACACCATGCTTGATGCAAAGACGGAGATAGAGAACAGTTTCACGGAGCATCTGAACATAAGTGAACTTGCATACCGCTACAACATGGACAGAAGCTATTTCAGCAAGACCTTCAAGAAAGTGATTGGATTCTCTCCGAAGGAGTACCAGACGAAGGTGCGGATGGACAATGCGGCCATCTTCCTGAGAAACCCCTCTCTGTACATCGGGCAGATTGCCGAGGACACAGGCTATCCGGATGTGATCTCTTTCTCGAAGGCGTTCAGGAAACACTTCAACTGCAGTCCTTCCGACTACAGAAAGCGGCTTTATCAGGATTGATTTGAGAGCAGAACGCAGCCTTTTCGGGCTGCGCTCCGCTTTTTTGGTATTATCGTTTCATTTGCTTTGATCCATCAGAACCATCCGCCACCGTGTCCGCAGAATCCTCCGCGGCATCCGAAGCCTCCCTGGGCACCGAATCCGCCTGCACCGCCCATCATCTGGTTCGTTATGCTGTTGACGGTCTGTCCGTTCACTATGATGGTTCCACCTGTGTACTTTGCAGTTCCGTCGTAGTCGAACGGGGAATTGGCTGTTATGTCCAGGGTTCCTCCGTTTACATAGATGTTGCCGTTGGAATCAACCGCATCGGTGTCTTCAGAGCCCATCTTGATGGTGAGCATTAGAAAAGACTTGTCTCTTAGATTCAGCCTCAACCATGAAATCCGAGCCTTCAACCGCCTGACCCCACCTCAGAAACTTGACAATAGCTAGAATAATAGCTATATTTTTCGCATGACCATAGACACATCAACCATGATTTCCGTAACCGAAGCAAACCAGAATTTCTCAAAGGCTATGCATAAGGCCGATCAGAAAGGCCGGGTCATCATCCTCAAACGGAACAAACCCAAATACATGCTCATTAATCTCGACGAATCACCGATCATTGAAATGACTGATGATGAGAAAATCGATTTTGTGGCGGCCAGGATTCTCAAGAAGTACCACGCTGCTTTTGAGGAGCTGGCCAAATGATCAGGTTTTCCATTGAAAAAGTGAAACTCCTTCACCAACTGATAGCAGAAGAAACCGGAGGCTCAATCGGAATCAGAGATGAAGGGCTCCTGGATTCTGCTATTGAAGGCATTTACCAGACATTCGATGGCAAGGAGCTCTATCCGTCAAAAGAAGAGAAAGGTGCCCGTCTTGGCTATTCGCTGATTTCAAACCACTCCTTCCTCGATGGCAACAAACGTATAGGTATGTATGTCATGCTGACGTTTCTCGAAGTCAACGGAATCAAGCTGGAATGCACAAATGAAGAAGTTGCCGAAACCGGACTGTCCGTTGCCTCAGGCGAGATGAATTACGAAGATCTTCTGACCTGGGTTAAAGATCACGAAACCTGAAATAAATAATCATGGCTTCAAACTACTGCCGCATCGGATTGTGTCCAACTTCTTTCAAACAGAAACTTGAGAGATAGAATAATGAGGATAATTTAGTGTGGTTTTGCGTAATAGAAGTAGCATAAATCACACTAAATATAGGGAATCAAGAATCCACAAAAGAGTGGGAATGATTGCATATTCAAGTTAATTCATTATGGCATTCTCAGGAATGCGTCGCGGCATCAAACGTAACGATCGAGTTCGACATCAACGCGCTTCCGGTCATAGATGGTGCACGAGAGCTTGCCACGTTCGGTTTCATACCTGAGGGAAGATACACCAATGAGGATTATCTCTTTGACAAGGTGAGATTCGAGCAAGGCATTCCGCAGGACCTGATAGACATAGCCTTTGACCCCCAGACCTCGGGAGGGCTTCTGCTCTTCATGCCCGAGGAGGATGCAAGGGCCTTTGTCCGTGAGATGGACAAGCCCTATTGCAGGATCATAGGCAGGGTCATCCCCAAAACCGACAGGGATGTGATCTTCAAGTAAGCTTGATTGCAGTCAGATACCTGTGTATTCAAGGACCCTCTCAAGAAGGTCCTTCACAAGACCGCAGCTGGTGTAAGCTGCGAATCTCTGGTATTTGTCATCCTTTCTCTCATCAGCGTAATCGCAAACGCTCTTGGCAATGATGACATGCGGCTTGGGCTCCATGGCATGGGTCGCGGCATAGGCGACACCATAGCCCTCCATCTCAACTCCCTTGGTGTCAACGAATCCGGTCATGACCTGCTTCTGTAGTACGGACTTATTCGCCACCACAGCCGTTCCGCTGGCCAGTGGACCGAAATGAGTCAGATATTGGTTTTCCTTGGATTCAACATAATCACGGACCTTATCTATATAATCCCCTGAAACCTTGACAACTGTGGGCCTTGGGTTGAAGCCAACCTCTCCGAATACAATCTCCGCCCCATTCGGAGAGACATATTTGCCATTGGAGAAATTCCAGACAGATGTGGCGAACAGGACATCACCGTATTCCTGGTCTTCGGATCCGCCCATGCCGCCTGTTCCTGCGGCTATTCCAGGCATTATCACATATTCGGGGATGAAGTGATGCACCATCTTTGAAGTCAGGGTCGCACTGGCCGTCATGCCCATCTCATCCTGCTGGGCACATATCACACGGAGGCTCCTCCCGTTCTTGTCCAGCAAGGTCTCCATGTACTTCTGATCATCTCCTTCGATTACCAGCTCATGCCAGTCGAACATGCGCATAACCGCCTGTTTCTCAATATCCGTGACGTAGATAAGGACAGCAAAAGACCTGTAGGGATTCAACACCGCTCACTCCTTTTTCTTTACTATACCATACATTTCATGGAAAATGGTCCGCAATCACTCAGGGGCTTCACTTGCGCGTTTCTTTTTCATGAGGAACTATTGTCTCCCTTTCTTATAATCAGCTTCAAATCAGGATCTTTACAAAGATGTTTTCTAGCAACTAATCAGAAAAGCCCCTCGGCCGATTGGTCGAGGGTTTTCATTATTTAGGGCAATTCAATGATCATTTATTGAAGAACTCGTACTGGACAGTTATCTGCCACTTCAGATCTTCCGGCCTCAAAAACGGGATATCTGCAGGACAGAACGTTTTCGCATCTTGAAAGATGTGATGCATGAACATGTAGATATGATGATTCTCTAATCCCGGAAGATCCAGATTCTCAATGTTCCAGCTCAGATCTGGCTCATATTCATGGAGAAAACCAACATCGAAGCTATACTCTCCATCAAACCTCTGTTCATCCAGCGTTGCCTTAACAGATGCAGCACTTCTCATAGGAGAACCTCCATGTATGTTGAAAGGATCTTACCGCAACCAAGGAGGTCGGCGAATCTGTGGAGCCTCACAAGATTCCTTTCTTTTCTGGCCAGGTAGTTCTTCAGAATTTCTCTTGTCTCCTCTATTCCGATTTTGTTCCTGTAATACAGGATATCCGCAACTGTTTTCTCTACTTCGTAAATTCTGAAATCCCCTTCTGAAACAGCTCCGGTCTCATATCGCACCTTCGGAAAATACCAGATATTCAGGGACGGCCACTCTGGAACAGTTGACACCTTCATGCTTCTCTCAATGGCAATATCAACTGAATCAGGCAGAAATGTCGTCAGGTTATAGTATCTGGCGGCACTGAGCATACAGATGACCCCTTTTGGGGCATATACGGTAGCAATGGAAAAATCGGATTCGTCGCCTTTGTATGACGTATTCCTGTATGTGCTTCTGGTCAGCCGCTCAAGTCTGCCATCTTCCACCATCCTGTTGATCTTATAGTACGAGAATCCGTCCTCACGGAGTTCCGAGGATGTATAGAATTGTCTGTTTTCCGGATACTCTTGATCCATAAAGCATTCCTCCCTGCAATTAGGATAGGATAATCGATTATAAATTTCAATAGAATTCTGCAAGTTAATATTTTTGCAGAATTCTATCGAAATGAATCGGTTCTGCATACTTCAATTGGTAACTCTACCCAGATTAACAACGGTTCCAAAAGTGAACCTTAGTTTAAGCATTCAACCAAGCCTTCGCCTCTTCCATGCTGGAAAAAGTCGGACTTAGACCTGCAGGGTCTTCAGACTCTTTGAGCCGCATGTCAAGTTCAGTTCACTCCGACTTGCCGTATCTTGAAAGGTCCAGAAGGATCCTTCCCTCGGACTCCTCAAAGAGCGTCTTCCGGATGTCCTGCGGGTAGCTCTCATTGCCCTTCATCTTCCCGCTGAGGATGCAGTCGATCACCTCATTGATGTACGTCTGGCAGTACTCGGGGATGGATGGGTTTCTGTCGATGTAGACCGAGAGCGGGACATTCTCGCGGTATCGGTTCCCGCTTTGGGACACCATCAGGAAGTTCGAGAGCGAATTGTCCCCTCCAAGGCTGTGGGGCTTCACATGCTCAATGGTCGCCACAGACCCTATCAGAAGCCTTCTGAGGATCTCGTCCTCATCCCTTCTTGAATACTTCACCATGAAGGCATTCTCGCTGCTTCCTGAAGTGGGAAGGAACAGTGCAAGGTTCATTATGTCAGAGAGGACCCTCTGCTCATACGGATTCCTTGCGTTTATGTTCCCCAACGACTCAAGGAACCTCTTTCTTTTGAAGAACGCCTCTCCGTTGCCCGAAAGGATCTGGTTCCTGCAGTTGGTGGTCTCACGTCTGAGGTCAAGCTGAGTCCGTACAGACAGAAGGGAGGACTTAGTATCGACACTGTCCAGGACCTTGAACTCCTCAAGCTTCAGCTTGGCAAGATGAGGTCCATAATTCACGGCGAAGAAGTCGCGCAGGCTCTTGTCCGGGTTGGAGTCAAGAAAGTACGTGATGCGGTCAAAGATGCGATGCTCGACAGGCTGCATGTTCCTTGCATACCTTGCAAGCACAAAGAGCTTCTCCTTTATGTTTCCGCACTCCTTGATCCTGGCCTCAATCCTGTTCATCTCCGAGCCAGAGATCATCCTGATTCCGGTATAGGGGCATGTGATGTTCCTGAGCTTCTTGAGGGCGCTGCCCTTCCCTGTGTCCATCTTCATGCTTCAGATTATTCCAGTCGGAGACCCAGCGGTCAAGCCGTAACTCC
>DMOO01000128.1 GCA_003456855.1 Sphaerochaeta sp. | reverse complement strand
ACCTACATGCTCTCTTTTTCAATTCCCGTCTTTCATCCCCGAACTTTCCGTGAAGAACCAATTATTTAGAAGGTACCAGGTCCACAACCTCGTAGTTGCAGTGAGCCTCTGTCCTGAGAGGGAAATACCAGCCTGTTATTCCAGGCGATACATACAGTTCGGTATCTCCGTGATGGTATGTTCCGTAGGCATCATGGCCCGTCAGGTTATAGACGACTTGAAGCGGGAAGAACTGGCCTGCATGGGTATGGCCCGAGAGCTGAAGTTCCGCACCGGTGGCAACAATGTCCTCAGTCTGGTACGGGGAATGGTCCAGAAGAACCACGAATGATTCCTTTGGCCAGGCAGGAAGCTCCGCAACAGGCAATCTGCTCTGATCACTGAAGTCCTCACGTCCAAGAACAACAAGGTCACTTGATATCTGCACCCAGCTGTCCTTCAGGATTGTGATTCCATTGCTTTTTATAGCCTCCTCGAGCTCCGCTGGAGTGTAGAATGGACCTCCAACAAAATCCCCTTCAGGCTGTCTGTCATGGTTTCCATAGGTGTAGAAGGTCGGGATCCCTGTTGAGCCCAGAAGCTGATAGATATGCTCCATCTCTGCCTTTGTGGTGTGCTCGTCGGTTATGTCACCACCCAGGAGTATGAAATCCGGATTCTCGGAGACAATTCTGTTGATTGCATTCACAACTACCTTCTCGGACTGTGCTGAACCATAGTGGAGATCCGAGAGATAGACGAACCTGTGGGACTCGGTGATCTTGCTGGATTCGTAGGTATGGTACTTTGGCCTTATGGTCTCCATGTTGATTGTGCCGTAGATCATTACTGCAAGAGTCAAAACAAGACAAACAATGGCCTGTATAAGGACACATCCCTTACTTTTTCGCTTTATCACCAGTGGAAGAGTCACTATATCTGTCAGAAGGTCACCGAACATCGCAACATAGAGGCCAACGAAGAGATAGCCTGAGTTCCATACCAGCTTTACGGAAATGGACATCGTCATGTAGGCCAGCAATATAAGAAGGAAGGCTTTCACAAGGAACAGCACTGTTCTGATGATCCAAAGCGGGCGCTTTCTCAGTGGGATCTGGACAAGAAAGAGTATTGCATAGGAGCCTAAGACCTGGGCTACCCAAAGTACAAAAAGGAAAGGTGTCATTTCAATGCCTCTTCAGTGACTATATCACTTTGAGGAGGCGGTCACAACAATGCGGACGTCCTTACCATCAAGTTCGGTTCTGTAGACGGTGTCACCTATTGTGGTGTCCTCGTTCACAACAACACTTCTCAGCTGCCCTATCAGGCTCTGCACCTGGTCCTTTGGGATCTTGTCAGCTGTCCTTACAGGAAGAAGGCAATCCTCCCCGACCGTGGTCTTCACTGTTGTGGTCACGGTCCTTGTAGGTGCCGTTCTCTCCTGGATCGCGAACCTCTTTCCCCTTAGACATCTGTTGCCTGTGGTCTCCCCTGTCTTCTCGTCATATCTCACCTGGCAGCCGTTCGGGCAGATTGTGCAGGTGACCGAGCCCTCTTCAGGGAAGCCCTTCTTCATGCAGTTGGACTTCTCCTCATCCCAGGACTCCATGGCCTCTCCCTTGATCAGATGCACGGCATTGCGACCGGCCATCTCACCCTGCTCGGAGACATAGTCTGCAAGGTCCATCACATGGCGGGAGTTTCCGCAGGAGAACACCCCGATGACATTGGTCTGAAGGTACTTGTCTGTATTCACCGAGTTGTTAGGCATGAGCTGTACGCCGGCAGTCTGTGCAACCTCGTTCTCCGGAATAAGTCCGACGGAGAGCACAAGTGTGTCACATTCTATGAGTCTGGCTGTTCCAGGGATCACCTTGCCCTTCTCGTCAAGGTCTGAAAGCTCGACAGCCTCGAGTCTGTCCTTTCCGATTATCTTCGACACTGTGGTCTTGACGTACAATGGGATCCCGAACTCCTGCACGCACTGGCTGACGTTTCTCGCAAGGCCTGTGGGCTGAGGCATTATCTCGGCTATCGCCAGGACCTTCGCCCCCTCATAGGTCAATCTTCTGGCCATGATCAGGCCGATGTCACCTGACCCAAGGATTACAACACGCTTTCCGATCATCACGTTTCTGACGTTCACCAGGTTCTGTGCGACACCTGCCGTGAACACACCTGCAGGTCTGCTTCCCGGAATGGAGATGTTTCCCCTGGTCCTCTCCCTGCAGCCTGTGGCAAGGACAATGGTCTTTGCCAGATACTTCTCTATCCCGTCACGGGTGTATGCAGAGATGCAATAACCGTTGTCTGCCTTTGAAATGTCACTCACATGGCGTGAGCAGAGAATCTCGGCCCCTGCCTGCTCTGCCTCAAGGATGGCCCTTGCAGCATACTCAGGTCCGGTGAGCTCAAGGTTGTACCTGATGAGGCCAAAGCCGTTGTGTATGCACTGGTTGAGAATCCCTCCTGCCCTCTTGTCCCTCTCAAGGACAATCACAGAACCGGCACCCTCTTTCTTTGCGGCACAGGCTGCAGCAAGTCCGCCAGGTCCGCCGCCAATGATCAGAACATCACACTCTCTCATCATTTCACCTCCCCGCAGAACATCTCGCTGCCTACACTTCTGTAGTCGATCTCCTCAGGCTTCATGCCGTAATCCTTGACCAGCATGTCAACGATCTTCGCAAGGCAGTAGCCTCCGTTGCATCTTCCAGTGGTAGCCCAGGCGCGGTACTTGATGGAGGATATGCTCCTTGCACCGAACCTGTTCTCTATGGCATCGCGGATCTCGCGTCTTGTCACATTCTGGCAACGACAGATGATCTCCCCATACTCGGGGTCCTGCTTGATGAGCTTCTCCTGCTCCTCCTTGC
>DMOO01000095.1 GCA_003456855.1 Sphaerochaeta sp. | reverse complement strand
ATAGCACCTGCAATCCTGTCGCAAAGCTTATCGGGATGGCTGGGATTTACTTTCTCGTACATTACACTCCCCGTTTGATTATTGTTTGATTGTTTTTCAAAGATTCAGGAATTCAAAAGTATGGACATCAGGTCATCCTGAGGAGAACCGGAATACGGCGTACTGCAGTTCTCCTTGACCACTTGGTTTATGCTGTACCACAGGCTTTCGGATTGCTTCATATATGAGGCTCCCATGGCCTGGAACGGACTTGCAATCGGAGCTCCGGTTGTCGGATGCTTGGCAAGCAGTCCGAACGTATTGAGAGCCGTCTCACACTGCGCCCACCTGGCTACCGACATCGAATATTGCTTGATGATGTACGGATTGACTAAGTCCAGACATCCTCTGTCTTTAAGCCATTGACAGACTTCATTGAAGGCACGCTCTGCATGAAGGTCGATTCCAGCCTTCTGCTTCTGTCTCATGTACTCCTCAGGCTCTGGCGATTTATGTGCCTTGAGGTCCACAACGCCGGCCTCCATCACATCAGCAGCCTTTCCTTCATTTATCTTGTCGATAAGAGCCTTTGGCTTACGTCCTGCACCGGCCCGTCTGCCGCCTCTATTCGTGCCATCCTTGGCCATGAGTTATCTCCTTTTGAGAATGAGGGTTAATCCCCTCTTTGATTTCCGATTTTTGCACGCAAAGGCCCCCGCCCGGTGTAATGAAAACCGGGCACAGAGATTCAGACCGCCCCTGGGGTCTCAATGAAACCTCGACCCTTCCTTGATGCTCTTCGATCCATGACAAGAGGAACACAGCGCCTGAAGATTATCATCATCCAATGCAGGACCTCCCTGTCTTATCGGGATGATGTGGTCAACAACGGTGGCCTTGGTCAGCTTTCCAGCTTTCAAGCACTCAGCGCAAAAAGGATGCTGAATCAGATAGTTCTGTCTCAGGTGTTTCCACTCTCTTGAATGGTAGAACTCTGCTGCTCCTCTATCCCTCACCCTTGCATCATATTGTCTGTCCATGATCTTCTTGTGCTCAGGACAGTACCGGCCATCCGTGAGATTCGGACAGCCGGGATAGGAACATGGCCGTTTGGGTTTATATGGCATGTCGCCTCCTGTCCAGTAGCTTTTCAAGAAGCCTGAATACCAGATCCAGAATATAGCCGGCTACAAACACAGCAATCATGGCAACAACCCACATCAGGATGCCTCCTCAAAGCGTTCCCATCTTCTGATTCCGAAGGTAATACGTCTCTGAAAATCCTCGAATCCGATATCACCGGTTCTGTATCTTGCAAGAAGATCCCTGGCACTTACTCTCCATCTTTCCAGCTCTTCCCGGGAGATTCTTCTCCTGAGCTGGCGTGCGGTCATAGCCTTGTACGCCTTGTTGTAGCAGGCAAGAGCCTGATCGGATTCAAGCCGATCCTTGAACACATCTTTTCCATAGCTTCTGTTGCAGTCCCGGCAGCAGAACATCTGTCTTGGATTCATCGTGGCAAAGAGAGAACTGCATTTGGCACAGTATCTGAGCTGGATGTGGTCCGTAATTCTCTGAACCACATCCTCTGTAAGGGCATGAACTGCATCAGAAGCTCCTGGCACAGAACCCAGATCGGATACATCCTCAGGCAGTTTTGCAATCATGGACTGTTTTATAAGTCCGGTCACCATGGACCGGATTTCATTGATCTTTTGTGATTCTAACATATTATCAACCCTCAACTCCGGACAAGTCCGACTTGCTCCGAAAAGCTCCGCATTACTCCACTTCACTCCGCTGCCGGAGGAAGAACCACAGACTCCAGTGCCTCTCCATGCAGCCTGAACACATTGGTCTTCCCATATCCCATCTGGCTGCAGATCTCGTCCCAGGACATGTACTGCAGATACCGCATCTCAAGAACGGTCACATATAGTTCGTTCCCGGTTGACCGGATTGCCTGCTTAATCTGATTCCGGACATCCTTCAGCAGTTTCTCGTCATCTGCAATCAGCTCTTTCAGTTCAAGAACCTTGATGGCGCACTCCTCCATGCGGGATCTAACGTAATCGGCATGGTGGCCCTCGCCTTCCTCGCGGTAGTAAGAACCTTCGGCCCTGGACTCCATGACTTTGAGTCTTCTGTATTTGATCTGTAGCCTCCGGTCTATCTCGAAGGCTCTTCTCAGATAATCCTTAGTTGTCACTCTGAACCTCCACTGCCTTCTCCCGCATCAAATCAGGATCAAGATCTCCCAGGTAGCACAGCACCTCGAACCATTCACTGCCGATGAACCGGTTAAGATTCCTGATTTCCTGTGTGATTTCCTCCCGGACTTTCTCGCACGGTCCGGCTTTCAGGCGTTCGCTGAAGTCCTTCAGATCATCCATCGACCGTCCTATAACCGCAGCGGCAAGACGGCTGTAACAGTTTCTCATGAGACCCTCCCGTTCCCTATTTCAGCCTTCACGGCTTCAATCAGGGATTCCTGCACCTGCTCTTTGGACTGCAGGGCCTTGAGAATCCGAGTGTCGATTGTTTTCTCTGTGACTATGTGATGTATGGTCACGACCTCTTTCTGCCCCTGCCGCCATAACCTGGCATTTGTCTGCTGGTAGAATTCCAACGACCAGACAGGAGTGAACCACACCAGGATGTGACCGCCTTTCTGAAGGTTCAGTCCGTGACCTGCACTCGCAGGAGAGATAAGAGCTACCTGCACTTCTCCGGCGTTCCATGCCTCTATGTCTCTGACTGTCAGAAGTTCTCGGACCTCATATCCCAGCTTGGTCAGGTGCTCTAAGATCCGCTGCTTGTCGTGCTGGAACCAGTAGGAAACCAGAACACTCTGCCCGTTTGCCTGCTCGACGAGATCCTCAAGCATCTCAAGCTTGCGACTGTGTATCGTATG
>DMOO01000163.1 GCA_003456855.1 Sphaerochaeta sp. | reverse complement strand
GCCCGGACATAAACACGGAAGACTTCATGGCTGCTGTCGATTACCTTTCCACCAGAGAGGACATCGATCCCGAGAGAATCGGAATCATAGGAATCTGCGGTTGGGGCGGGATGGCCATAAACGCGGCATCCATAGACACAAGAGTGAAGGCGACCGTTGCCAGTACAATGTATGACATGAGCAGAGTAACTGCCAACGGATACTTTGACAGCGCCAACTCCGTAGAGGCAAGGACAAAGGCCCGCAAAGCCCTCATGGCCCAGAGGACCGAGGACTTCAAAAACGGCACCTACGCCTTGGCAGGCGGAGTTGTCGATCCGCTTCCGGAAGATGCCCCGTATTTCGTGAAGGACTATCACGCCTATTACAAGACATCAAGGGGCTATCATGCCAGAAGCTTGAACTCCAACGGAGGGTGGGCAATCACAGCGAGCACATCCTTGATGAACATGAAGCTTCTTGCATATTCAGATGAGATTGAGAATGCGGTTATGGTCCTGCATGGAGAGAGAGCCCACTCCAAGTACTTCGGTGAGGATGCCTTCAAGAGACTGGTCGGAAGCAACAAGGAACTTGTCATTGTTCCAGGTGCAAACCACACGGATCTCTATGATGGCGGAGACAAGGGGTATATCCCCTTCGACCGTTTGGCGGATTTCTTCAACAAGTATTTGTGCTAAGGATAATGATTTAACACAAGATTCAAAGAGGGCTAATTCTTGGCAATGCAAAGAGTTGGCCCTTTTCATTTCTCTGGAATGTCTACAAAAATGGCTCTCGCAATATTTGACTCCTGCTCTGATTTCATAAGATGGAATCCAGTACACCTACATGGCACCTGCGATCTTCGAGGACGGTCAGCATGAATACGTCAAAGACCACCTCAGAATCCTCTCTGGCTTCTATGGTATGCTCAAGCCGATGGACGGGGTGGTGCCTTATCGCTTGGAGATGCAGGCAAAGGCAACGGTAGCCGGAAATAAGGACTTGTATGAATTTTGGGGAGATACTCTTTACATAGAGGTCATCGATGAAAGCAGAACCATAATCAACCTTGCATCCAAGGAATACTCGAAATGCATTGAAAAGTACCTCCAACCAAAGGGCCATTACGTCACCTGTGTCTTCGGTGAACTGGACGATGGGAAGGTTGTTCAGAAGGGTGTATACGCTAAGATGGCCAGAGGAGAGATGGTGCGGTTCATGTCCTCAATGCTGATTGAGCTCAGGACCTTTGTTGAGAACCTCACCTGTGACTGTGTCTTCACAACACATCACACCATTGCCGCAAACCTTACAGGCCCCGATTTCCTCAAGAGGAAGGACAGAATAATTGCTGCTCTGACCTATGCTATAGAACATGGAGATATGGACAGGATGGCTGCCATCAGGAGAAACAAGAGAAGTCTATGACAGCTATTGTCCACGACCACCTGTTTCCAGTTATAATTAGTCATCTCTGATTCCAAGGAGTCCTGAATGTCCAATATCGTTAGACGCGCAGAAGAGAAAGACGTTGCAGCCATCATCGAGCTGCTCAAGCAGGTCAACAAGGTCCATTATGATGGTCGCCCGGATCTTTTCAAGCTTGCCACCAAATACACCGCTGATGAGCTTAGGGAGATCATCGCAAATGACCAGACCCCTGTGTTCGTCTGCACTGATGAGAACGGCAAGGTGCTGGGCCATGGGTTCTGTGTGTTCCAGAGACCGGAGAACACCAATCTGCTCCAGGACATCCTGACACTTTACATAGATGACATCTGCGTTGACGAGAATGCCAGAGGCCTTCATGTTGGAAGTGCAATCTACAATCACATCATCGAGTTCGCAAAGCAGAACGGTTGCTACAACGTGACCCTGAACGTCTGGTCCTGCAATCCGGGGGCCATGAAGTTCTACGAGAAGCTTGGACTTATACCTTACAAGGTTGGGATGGAGAAGATCCTCTGACAATGGAATTCGGTTGGCTCAACATCTTCGGAGCTTGCATCGTTGTCCTAATGCTGGTTCCCAATATCATCTATGCCATTGGGAACAAGGGCGAGGTAAATCATTGCACAAACAAGCTCATGAATCTGGTTGAGCAGATAGGTCGTTATGCCTGCATTGTACTAATGTGGTTTCCATTGATGGTCTGGAAGTTTGGATTTACCAGTAAAATTGCAATGATATCCTACTTTTTGGGCAATGGTTTGCTTTTGTTGATATGCTGGATTGTTTTCTTCATCTTTATTAAGGGAAAGAGCAGAGGCAGGGCTCTTCTGAGGAAACTTGCCCAGATAGCGGTTGAGCGTGAATGCGGCAGACTGGAGTGGTGGTGTCTGGACTGGAACAAGCCAAGCATTGACTTCTACCTCTCCTTGGGTGCAAAGCCCATGGATGAATGGACCGTCTACCGTGTGACCGGAGAGACTTTGAAGAAACTTGCAGAATGATTGATTGAGGTTCGTATGGATTACAGAGAATATGGTCAGACTTACTATATCCGCTTCGACAAGGGCGACGAGATCATAGGCGGAATTCTTGACATTTGCAGAAAGGAAGGCATCAAATCAGCTATCTTCTCAGGAATCGGAGGATGCTCATCCGCCGAGATCCAGACCTTCATCCCGGAAAGGGGTGAATTCGAGACTGAGATTCTGTCCGGAATGTTGGAACTTGTGTCTCTGAATGGCAATGTTGTCACCGACGAGAAATCCAGGCTTTGTCACCACACCCATGCCGTCTTCTCCTACAAGAAGGTTGGTGAGCATTGCATTGCCGCCGGCCACATAAAGGCTATTACCGTTCTTTACACCGCAGAGATAGAGCTTCGTCCAGTTGTGGATGGAGAGATCAGCAAGAAGTTCGATCCTGAGACCGGAACAGGGTTCTGGGATT